>CAZVOT010000012.1:1981-19434 GCA_964628775.1 Candidatus Woesearchaeota archaeon | reverse complement strand
GTTTGTTGTGATGCTGGTGCTGATGTTTCTTCTTCTGATGGTGTTGTTTGTTGTGTTGTTGATGCTGGTGCTTGTGGTGGTGCTTGTGGTGGTTCTTCTGGAATATTAATTATAGATTCTAGTTGATTTCCAACATTTATTTTTAATTCAAATTTTGGATGTTGTCCTTCAATTGTAAAGGAAATTAGATTATCTCCTTTGAGTAAGTTAGGTTTTAGAGAAACAGAAATTCCATCAATAAAATAGGTTTTACCTTCTTCTAAAAAAACATATTCTTCTTTTTTTAATGCTCTATTATCTGCTTTTATATTACCTGCTTTTATCTTAGTAATACTAACTCTATCTGGGATATTTGAAAGAATGATAAAATTTTCAAGAAAAGTAGAAAGATTAAAAGCATCTTGTGAATCAATTTCAAGAGTTATTTCATTATTATTAATTTGAAAACCTGTGATTTCAATTCCTGTTTTTACTCTTTGTTCAAGAATAGATATTCTTTTTCCATCAATATGCATTTCAATGCTTCCTTCAATGAAAATTGTATTGAAATTATCTTGGCTGAATTCTTTATCATCTATTTTTGAAAATAATTTGAGAATTACATTATCTCTCATATATTTTAGGAATTCAATGGATTTTTTGTATGATTCAAGAAGGGAATTTAAGTTATTGTATATTTCTGTTGATTTAGGGTAATCTAATTTTTTAATTTCATCATCTAATAGAGAAATAGTTTTGAGTTTTTTTAATAAGGAATAAATCTCGGAAGTATCTCCTATAATATCCCCAACTTTATCTTCTTCTAGTTTATATCCCTTTATCTTCATTAATCTTTCAAGTTCTTTTCTAAAATTTGAAAAATTCTTAGTTACAAATTCCAAGTTAGTTGATTTATTTTCTAATTTAATACCACCAAGTGTGTCTTGTTTTAGAAAATCTGACTGCGGATTTTTTTTTAAAGCTAAGACATCTAAAATAGCAAGTTCAAGTTCATAGTGATAGAATAAAAAGAATAGGGCTGATTGTTTTATTTCTGTTGTATTTGTATTTGTATTTTCTAATTCTTCAATAACTTTTTTAAGTTCTGGAACTGTTTCAGTGTGTTTTTCCAACTCTATAATTGGTAAATTAGCATCTGTTGTAATTGACTCTGCAATTAATTTTATTATGGTTTCTTTGGTTTTTTCTGACTCTTCAAGTTTTTTGGCTTGTTGTTTTGGTGTGAGAGGTGTACCTTGTTTTTCTTCTTCTTTATTTTCTTTGTCTTCTTCATCTGAAGGAGTTTCTTTTTCATCTGGAGTTGTATCTTTAGGTTTAGAGGTTTTTTTGGATTTTCCACCAAATTTTAAGTATCTAAGAACATAAATTAGCATAAAAGTAATTGCAATAAAGACTACATAACCTGCTAAAGCATTTGCCATATAATTAAATTAAATAAAACAATAATTAAAAGGTTTCTTTATTCTTTACAAATTTCTTTTTTATAAATAACTGGAGTTCTCCTGCCCAAAGAATTAATGATGTTGAACTAATTACAAAGAAAAGTTCATAAAAACTTAGAGGCAAAAAATCAAACACTTTTTCCAGAAAAGGCGTGTATACTACTGCAAGATACAGGAACACTGAGAAACTTATTGAAAAATTAACATATTTATTTGTAAAAAAACCTATTTCAAATATGGATTTTCTAAGAGAACGATAATTCAGGACGCTCCAAAGCTGGGAAAAAGTCATTATTGAAAAAGCCATTGTCCTTGCTTTGACAAGTCCTTCTGTTAGATTATAATACTTAAAAGAAAATATTGTCAATAAGAACATTATTATACTAATTGAAAGAATATAAGGAAGAATGTTCTTTGAGAGTATATTCTCTTTTTGATTCTTGGGTTTTTCTTCCAAAAGGTTTCCATGCCCGGGTTCTGCTGCCAGACAGACATCATTTGTTCCGTCTGTTACTATATTAAGCCATAGTATCTGTATTGGAAGAAGAGGAAGAGGCATTCCAAGAAGAAGAGAAATTATTATAGTCATATCTTCTGCAAAATTTGTTGTAACAAGATAATAAACTGTGTGCCTTAAATTATCAAAAACAACTCTTCCTTCTTCAATTGCACTTATTATTGTCGCGAAATTATCATCTGCCAAAACCATTTTGCTTGCTTCTTTTGCAACATCTGTGCCCATTATTCCCATTGCAATTCCTATATTTGCCTGTTTTAATGCAGGAGCATCATTAACGCCGTCTCCTGTCATTGCTATTATTTCCCCCTGCTTTTGAAGGGTTTTTGCTATTCTTAATTTCATTAAAGGACTAAGGCGGGCATAGATATTTGTGTGTTTGACTGCATTTTCAAAATCTTTTTCATTCAAGGAGGATAATTCTTCCTCAGTATATACTGCCTTGTATTTTTCGTCTATATCTATTCTTATTCTTTTTGCAACAGAAAGAGCAGTTCCTTTGTAATCTCCTGTTGCCATTATAATTCTTATTCCTGCTTTTTTTGCTTTTTCTATTGAAAGAGGCACTTCTTCCCTGATAGGGTCCTCCATTCCAATAAGTCCGACAAAAGTAAGACTCTTTACCATGTTTTCATTTATTTTTGTTTTTTTACCAACTTCCTTATATGCAACTGCCAAAACTCTCATTGAATCATTAGTCATTTTTTCCATTTTTGAAAGAATATCCAATTTTTCTTTTGAAGTAAATCTGCTTTTTTTGTCTTTTTCCAAAAAACAAGATGATTTTGAAATTATTTTTTCAGGCGCTCCAATTACATAAAGTTCATTGCACGAATCTTTTGTTTTTATCAGGGATGCCCTGAATTTTCTATCAGAAGAAAATGACAAATCATCAATTCTTCTGCTGGCATTTTCAATTACTTCTTTTTTAATGCCTGCTTTTTCTGCTAAAACTAATAATGCTCCTTCGGTTGGGTCTCCTAAAATTTCATATTTATTTTCTTCTTTTTTTATGAGGCGGGAATTATTGCATAATGATGAAATATAAAGAATTTTTAGAAAGGATGGAAAACCTTGAGGGAGAACCTGATTCTTGTTCTGGTAAAAATTTCCTTTTGGTTCAAAACCTTTTCCAGTTATTTCAAAATCATTTTCATTTACAAGACATATTTTTGTTGCATTGAGGGTGTTTTCTGTCAAAGTTCCGGTTTTATCTGTTATTATTGTTGAAACAACTCCAAGTGTTTCTGTTGATGCAATTTTTCTCATTATTGCTTTTCTTTTTGCCATTCTATTTGCACCAATAGAAAGAACTATTACTATTACTGCGAGAAGTCCTTCTGGAATTCCTGAAACTAATGATGCTATTGAGAACAAAAGCATTTCTTTTATACTCATTTTATTGTAAAAAGTTCCTATGATAAAAGTAAGTCCTGCTCCGAAGACGGCAATTACTGCCATTTGTCTTGCAAGCAAATCAGTTTTTATCTGGAAGTGTTCTTTTGTTTCTTTTATTCCCTCTATTTCTTTTGCTATGTTTCCGATTGCTGTATTTTTTCCTGTTGAAATTACAACGGCTTTTGCATTTCCAGATGCTGCAAAAGTTCCCATAAAAACAGTGTTTGTTCTACTGTTGATTAGTGTATTTTCTTTAAGAACTTCAATTTTTTTTGAAACTGGAAGAGATTCTCCTGTCAAAGAGGATTCCACTACTTTTAATTCTTTTACTTCAATTAATCTTGCATCAGCAGGTATTTTATCCCCTTCTTCAATAAATAATATATCTCCTGGCACAAGTTCTCTTGCATCAATTTGTATTAAATTTCCATCTCTGTATACTTTTGCATTCTGCTTTACAAGTTTTTTTAAGGCATTTATTGATTTTTCAGCTCTATATTCCTGAATAAAACCCATTATAGCATTAATCAGCATAACAAAAATTATTACATAAACATCAATTATGTTTTTGAAATACCAGGATATTACTGCTGCTGCAATAAGAATATAAACCATTTCGCTTTGAAACTGCCTTATAAAAAGAAATATTAGAGATTTTTTCTTTTTTTCAGGAAGTTCGTTAAAGCCAAAGGAGGATATTCTGTTTTTTGCCTCTAAACTGGAAAGTCCTTCATTTGTTGTGTTTAGTGAAGACAAAACCTCTTTTATCTCTTTTGAATGATAATTATTCTCCATTTTAAATAAATGATAATTTAGTATATTAAATAATTTATGCAAAATCCTGTGCAGAAAACAATATATTTAGATTTTTGATAAAATTCTGCAAAAAAACATCTAAAATCTTCTTTTTAAGATTAAAAACAGCAGTCCAACTGCAATAACTGCTCCGGATATTAAGTAAATCTTGTCTGAATCTTTTTTTACTGTTTCCTTATTTTCACTTACTGCTTTTCCGGTTATAATGGGAGAATTCTCTTCTTCTATCTGAGAGGAATTTTCTTCTTCTATTTCCTGCAATTCTTTATCTTCTTCAAAAACAATGTCTTCTTCTTTAATTTCTTCAATTTGATTTTTGTTTTTTGATTCAACTTCCATATCAAAGATAACTGGATTTTCATAAAGATTCATCTTATCTCCTGTTATTTTTTCTGAAACAGAATACTCTAAGTTTATTTCTTTTCCTGAATCTAAATCTAAAACCCACATAACAATAGGATCATCTTCCAAGATTATAGGTTGTATTGAAAAATTAATTTTTCCTGAAGAATCTGCAATTGTTTTTGGAATTGTTTCTATTATTGTGAAATTTTTCAGTGTTTTATCTGCATTATTCTTGAATTTCAAGCGGATTATACTGCTGTTTGATTCTGAAACTAATCCTCTTGTTATATTGATTTTATCAATTATTTCATTTGTTTTTTCTTTTATTTCTTCAAGAGTTTCATTTACAAAACTCAAATTGAAAAATTCCTCAAGTTTGTTTGTGTAATTCTGAAGTATTATGTCTGAGTTAATTAAATTGTTTTCAACTGATAAATTTACAGTGTTAGTTATACTAATTGTTGTATTTACTGCCGGCGGAGGAGCAGGACTTGAAGAAGGTGCTGGAGAAGATGAATGACAGGAACCGCAGTCAGCAGAACAAGTTGAACAAGATTCTCTATTATTGCATATTTTATCACCGCAGTAGAATTTAGAAAGAACTGTTATTTTCCAGGTAAGATTTACTGATTCAAGATTATCTGATACTGAAAAAGTCAAATTGTAATTTCCTTGTTTTGAAAAAGATGAATCAAAAATTTCAAGTGAATTCAAATCAGGACTCTTTATTTCATTCAAGTACCAGGAATAGGATAGATTATCAAAATCTGAATCATAAACTTCAACTGAGAAATCCTGTGTTTGTTCCTCTCTTAATGTTAGAATTAAATTAGATGGAGAATAACTTTTGATTTCAGGTAGATTATTCCAGTCAAATGAAAAAAACACCATAGAAGAATTAACAAAATTATTTGAATCATTTACAAATATTGTAAGGTTATGGCTTGAATTGTCTAAAAATCCGGAGAAGACTATGTTCTGGCAGTTTTCTAATGCAGTATTATCCATTCCATCAAGAGAATATACACAGGAAGAAATATCTCCATTGTCAAAAGAATAGAAGTTCAAGTTAACATCTCCTGATGAGTAAGTTTTATTTTTTTCATTCCAAGCAATGCAAGAACTGCATGAAAAATAGAGTAGTAAGAAACAACTATCGTCCAGTCAAAGAAAGTTGCATTTTCAGCATATCCTAGAATATCTTTTATTTTTTCATCTGTGCTTATTTTGAAAAGCCCCTTTGCCAATGAAAGATCATTTACAGCTTTCTGCCATTTTAAATGACTCTGCACAGTATGATTCTCCTTTATGGGCTTGTCTTTTGCTTTAAGCAGACTGCAATAAATTTTTTCCACTTCACTGAGTTGGAGCATATTTTATTCCTTCCAATTTCATAATAAGGTTATAAAAAGGATGAGGATTATAGAGTATGTGCTTATTTTTTATAATGTGTTTTACAACTGTTTCTTCTCCTGATTCCATACTCTCCTCAAATTCTTCCAATGAAAAAATAGATATATCTACATCTCTTGCAAAAGGAAATTTAGATTTTATTTTTTCAATTTCTTTTCTTTTATTTGTTATAATAAAAATATCCCAATCTGAATCTTCTTTTGATTTTAAAGAAACCCTGCTTCCAAACAAGCCAATACAAGAAAAAGGATCAATAATCACAACGGATTTGATTATATCCTGGAACAGTAAATTCTTGATTTTTTTAGAATCCATTTCTTCTGCATAAGATAAAATTTGAATTCCATAAATATTGTTAATGTTAAAAGATATAACATTGGATTTTCCGAATCTGCTTTGATTTAAAACCCCAATTTTTACAAGTTTTTTTACTCTTTTGAAAGTATGAGAATAGTTAATTTTTAGTTTTTTTGACATTTCATTAATTGAAAATTTTTTAGAGTAATCCTGGATAAAGAGGCTTAAAAGCTTCAAATCAATTATAGTTATATCTTCAAACATATAATATTATATGTTTAAACATATATATAAATTTTATGACTCAGTGAAAAGGAGTTAACTTTCTAAAGTAAAAATCAGAAATTTGGTAAATAAGTTTAAACTACATAACAGATTTTTTTGACAAATATAAAAAAATAAGAAGTTTAGCTTTTCTCTTCTTTTGTTTTCCTGTTAATCTTGATTTTTAATGTTCCTTCGCCTTTCATTCTTTCATAGAATTCGTTTCTCATTACGAAAAGAACTATTAATGCAGATATTGAGATTGTTGCTGCAATTACTTTGTCTATTTTTCCTCCGCCTATATTGACTGCTTCTCCTGTTATCAAACTTGCACATTCATTAGTGCAGTCTTTTTCTACCAGAACATTTCTTTCCTTATAGACAATATCTGGCTCGCATAGAAGAGATTCTGTTTCTTTTAAGAGAACTAAAACCATATTTTCTTCTTCTATTGAGTTGTCTGTCATTGCTGTTATTTTTCCAATAAATTGTCCAGCTTGGACAGCATAAGGTACATTAAAAGCAACCTTTATCTGTTTTTCTTCTAATGGGCCTAAAGTAATTGCTTCCGGCAGAATTACCCAGTCAGGGAAATTTACTTTTCCGAAATTAACTCTTGTTTCAACATTGTTGTTGTTTCTAATAATCAATATTTCTGTTTTGTTTTTTCCTGCTTCTATTCTAGATAGTATAGCTGATTCCAAATCAACACTTTTATCTTTTACTGCTATCTCTTTAGGAGATACAAATAAGAATTTCTGTGCAATTGAACTTGACAATTTTGAAAATAAAAATATATAACTGCTGTCTTTCATTGCTTTGTATTCATAGGAGAATGCTCCGTTTGAATCAGTATTAACTGTACTTACCCAGTTTCCGTCTATATATATTTCAACATTGGATACTGCCGGCTCTCCTGAACTGTACATTACATTTCCTGTTATGAAATTACTGTCAATTTTTGCTGACATTTCTATTGCTTTTTCAGATGAAACTGAAATTAAAAGAGACATTTTACCCACATTTTCATATTCTCTTTCATCAAATACAAGAGTCCACACACCTGATTCATTTAATTCAAATTCAACCATATAAAGTCCGTCATGCATCTTGCTTAGATTTACAAAATATGTTTTAGTTGAAGGAGAGACTATTTCTGCAAAAAGATTTGATTTTACAACCGGCTCTCCATTTCTGTATTTGGCTTCTATGAAAATTAAGTTTTTTCCAAGAAGGAAAGTATTTCCTTTTACAAAGAAAAAGTCAAATCTTGTAGGCATTACTTCAAAATATTTTATTTCACTTTTTCCAAAGTATATGTCTGAAGAATAATTTATCTTTGCCGAGTAGTATCCAAGAGGAGCGCTTTCTGGAATTTTGTATAATACTTCCAAGACACCATCATTATTTTTTTCAAGAAGAAGTGTCATTGTTTCATTTTTCGGAGTTATTAAATTTGCATATAAACTATATATATTTTCATTTGTAACTGCATTTAATCTAAGATAAGAACCTCTTTCATATTTTAATTTATCAATTGAAAAATCTATCTGTATTTCTGAAAGAACTGTAAAATCCATTCCTGTTTTGTGTGTCGGAGTTTCTGCTGTTATTGTGTATCTTCCGCCTTCAAAATTAGAGAGAGGGATGTTCATTTCCCAGAAACCTTCTGAATTAGGCACAGCAGAACCTATTTCTGTTATTTTCTTTAATGGATTTATATACTTTAAAGTAACTATTGAGTTTTCATCTGTTACCCCCTTTAACAGAATTGTGTCTGATGGATTAAAGATTACTCCTGTTTTTGGCGAAGATATAATAACTGATGAAAAGCCAATATTTAAAGTTAAAAGTAAAAGTATAGTTGACAATATGTTCCTTTTATTCATAGGGTTATTTAACAAAATAAAGAATTAAAATATTTTGCTACCATCAAAAAATCGTGTTTAAAGCAGTTCTTCTCTTATTGTTTCATTTTCAAACTGGAAAACTCGGCAGTTATTTTTAAGAGCAGAGTAAAAAACGTCAAAAAGAGCCTCGGTTTTTAGGTTTTTTGGAATTCTAATTATTTTTGGGAAAAGAGAGATATTTGTGCAGGAAACAGAAGTGCAGGAGAGTATAATTCCATCTGCCTGAAATCTGCCAAAATCAAAATTAGAAACAAGTTCATTTTCTTCGCCGTTTAATGATAAGTAAAACTCTTTATTTTCATTTTTTAATCCATCTGCTCTTTTTGAAAGTTCTGTGTAAAAACTTTCTGAAAAAAGACTTGCTTTGTATTCAGTTGATTTTTGTTCTGCCATATCATCTTCTTTTGAAGAGATGGAATAATCTGCTGGTTTTGTTATTTTATAATCTTCTAACTTCAAAAGAAAAGAAACTGCGCTGTAAGTATTGATTATATTTTCTAAATTTGCTGTTTCAAATATTATTCTATTTCCAGCTATTATCTCACTTTTATTATTTACAATAGAAAAATCACAGCCAGATTTGCAGTACATATCTTTTACTGTTTTTATTTTTTCAGTTATAGAACAATCTATAAAATTATCTTTTTTATCGCAGGTTGAATAGAACAAAGAACATTCTCCAGTTTCTAGATTTTTATAGAAGAATTCTCCTTTTTCGCATATTGGAATTTGTATGAAAAAGAAAGCACTGATAATCATTAAAAATATAACTAAAAATCCTGCTTTCATAGATAAATTAAATCAATTTTCAAAATAAATATATATCCCTGCTTAAATTGGGAGATATTTTTTTATAGAGTCTACCCAGTTTCTTGTTTCTGTATTGTTTTCAATCAATCTGCCAATTTCATTCATTCCATAGATTAATCCACCTGCTTTCAGCGACTTTCCAATTAAAACAGAAATTAAGAATTTCTTAAAGCCGAGATGATAAGCTCCGAAAACAAAAGGGAGAATATCCGGCAGAGGAAGAAGTGCTGATAAAAAAGCAAAGATAAATCCAAATTTTCCTATTATTTTTTCCTGCCAGTCTGAAATATCACCGAAGAAAAAAGAAATAACTTTCGCTCCAAATAAACTTCCTAAAAAATAACTTAATACTGCTCCAAGAGTTGAAAAAACTGCAAAAATAGGTATTATCATAAAAATATTTTCTTCTTTTGAATAGATAAAAAGAATATATGGCTCAACTGGAATCGGATTTATCGGGGAAACTGTTATAAAAGAATAAACTGCGAGTCCTACTAGACTGCCTTCTGCAACCTCATCTTTGCAATATATTAAAAAAGGAGCAAGTCCTGGAAAATTTTCTTCTGTTAGATTGTATAATTTTGAAATGGCTGTATTCAATTCAGTTAATCTGAAAAAATAAATATATGCAGATGATAGAAGAAGGATAATCATCAGGAAAATCTTTAATCTTGCCATCAGTTAAGATAAATTATTCATAATTTAAACTTATTTCTAAAAGTTATTTTTGCAAGAAGTATCAAGAGAACTGCAAAGAATATTGTAAAAATTATCTCTTTTGTCTCTTCTTTTTCCTCTTTTGGAATTTCTACTGAGTCTCCTGTAAATTCAATTTTTTGTGTTTTAATCAATTCCTCTTCTTTTTCAGTCCACACATTATCAATTATTCTTGGAAGTTCTTGTTTTCCCTTTATAGATACTTCAAAAAAACCAATAGATGAATTTTCATTCATTAAAATTGATGTGCTGTAAAAACCGCTTTTGAGTCCTGTTGTGTTTATTAAAATCTCAACTTCTTTCTCTTCAAATGGAAGAATCACTTCATCTGGAAAAATTATTGGGACATCAGAAGATGTAAAATTAAGGCAGTTAATTTCTTTTGTGCTGTTATTTTTTATTTTTATTTTTTTTCTGAAAAAAGAGTCTGATTGAATTTCAAAGGATAAAAATTCAATTGAAATAGCAGGTGTTTTTTCTGAATTTAAATTCTCATTTGGAAGCTCTTCATCAGAAAGGGGGTAGTATGAACTTTGATGAGATTCTGTCTGAAAATTATTCTGCTCTTCCTGATTTGAATCTTGATTTTCATTTTGTGATGAATTGTTTTCAAAAGAAGAAGAATCATTCTGAGCATCATCATAAGTTTGATTTTCATTTTGTGATGAATTGTTTTCAAAAGAAGAAGAATCATTCTGAGCATCATCATAAGTTTGATTTTCATTTTGTGATTCATTGATTAGAGAATTATTTTCAATAAATTCAATTATTTTTATGGAATTAATTCCTGTGTTTATGTTTTTTGGAAGAAGGATAAGACTGCTGGAATAATTTAGGGATTCATTATCAAGATAAAAAGTAATGTTTTTATTTGAAAAGTAGTATATAAATATGTCTGTTTCATTTATCAGCGGATAAGAATGATAATCAAAAAGAATCTCTGTTTCGTTAATGGACTGTATAAATTCAAAACTTTCTGTAAAATTAATGGATAAATTTGTTTCTGTAATGGGTGAAAAGGAAAATGATAAATTATCATCTTCAATTATTAATGGAATGGGGGCGAGATTAAAGATATTCATTATAATATTATAATCAAAGGAAATATTTTTATCATAAATAAATATAATTTTATTCAAAAGAGAAAGAGAGATTAATTCTAATTCAAGCCAAGAACCAATATGAACTGTTTCCAATTGAACTTTTGAATTCGGAGTTAATAACCCGGAAAATGAAATATTTTCTGAAGTATTGGAAAAGTCCAGGGATTTGTGTTCTACTTTATAATAAAAGGAAGTTTCTCCTTTATTTTCAATTGAGTCATTGTCTATAATCTTTTGAAAATCTAATTTATTGAAAAGCAAATCCTGTTCAAAATCATTATCAATTATGTTAAAAGATATTTTCTTTTCCGATAATGCATTAAAGGAGTCATTTGCATAAATGAAGACTGTCTGCGAGAGATTTTTGTCAAGTTCAATTATGCAGGTGTTATTGTTTAAACTTCCTTTTGAGGTATTTGTAAAACAGGAGGAAATGTCATTTTCATCGGTTATGTTAAAGGACAGATTTATCAGAGTATCTTTACTTAAGTTGTAAACCTCAATTAGAGGAATTGAAATATCCGGCGGATTATTATATCTTCCTGACATAGAAATATTAAAATCTGAAAAGTGAGGTATTGTAAAATATAATTTATCAGGAATTTCTGTTAGATTAAAATCTAATATTTGGTTATTTACTAAAATTGAGAGATTGCTTATTATCTGCGTATTATTTATGTCTACCCAGGCAGTTATGTTGTATAATGGGAAAGAATTGTTTGAAAAAGTATAATTATAAAAAATAAATTCTGAGTTATTTGCTGATACTCTTTTTTCTTCTATCCAATTTCCTGAAATTAAACTTGAAAATTCTTTACTGCTGTTTTTCTCTATTTCTACTCTGCTTAAATTTCCAGACAGATTTAGAGTTATTTCTGCTTTTCTTGGACAATTGTTTTTAAGAATATTCTTTTTTGTTATAAATTGGGTTGAGATATTGTTTTCAAATGAAAAATTCTGAATGAACTCTGGACTTGAAAGAGAAACAGAATCTGTGCAGTTCCAAGAGCAGATTTCAAAATTATCTGAATTTGAAAAATTTCTGTAGAATTGTACCAAACTTGATGACTTGGCTGAATCATTACTGCATATTATTTCATCTGCTTTTTCTTTAAAATCAAGATGGATTAGAATATTTTCCCAGTTGAAATCATTTTTTTTGGAAACATTAAATTCGTATATGTAAGACAGATTTTTTGTCTGATTTTCTGAAATAATAATCTCCTGCTGATTTTTTAATGACAGATTCTCTTGCAAAAAATCAGAATTGAAATACAGATAATTTGTGTCTCCTGTATTTGAAATTCCTGTTGTATTCCCTTCAGTCCATTTTATATTGAACAGTTTTGAAAAATATGGATTTGGTTTTAGATTAAGGATAACGTACTTTTTCTGGAATTGATTTTCTAAAGTTGATGTTTTTTCTTTGTCTTGGGAGAGGTTAGATACCTTTTTTTCTATAAAATTCCCGCTGGCTTGAGCATTATAAATTTTTTTTGATTTTGCAGGAATTAAATCATCTATCCAAGAACAAACAATACATGTTAGGTTTTCTCCTGCATTTATTTCTGTATCAACATAAAGAGGGATGTTTTCGCTGTTGGAATCAATTATTTCTTTGTAAAATTCCTGATAAGTTTCATTGTTTTCTCTGCTTAAATTTTGAATCCAGGAACTTTCTGATTTTGATACTCTGCCTGTTTCATACCAGGAAAAAACTGCTGTTGATGAAAATCCTGAAAAAGAAGAGGACTCGCAGGAGATTGGTGTATAGGGACCTTCTGCAGAATTTGTACAGGGTGATTCTAAAATCCAAGATGCTGACTCAGGCGCCAAATTGACAACATCCACTCTGCAGGTTTCATAGCATTTTCCATTTTCTCCTGCAATGCAGTCATTATAATATTCTGGAACACAAAAAGATGCTGTCAGTAAATTCTGGTATTCATAACTGCACCAATCTTTATCTACTTGATTTTGAGAAACAGATAAGGTATTTACATTACAATTAATGCCATTGCTGTCTTCGCATAATTTTCCATTTTCAGTGCAGGAATAAGTCTTCTGCCAGGAATTAGAACCAAGAAGATTGTTAAGTTCAATATAGGAATTGAAAAATAAATTCTTTGACTCTCCTGCTTTTATTGAAGGTATGTCATATTGTATTTTTGAGGATAGCGAAGAAGGATTTACTACTGTTATTTTTTTCTCTTTTTTTCCTATATGGATAGAATCACTGCAAGAGGATTCAATTCTATAATCTCCTGATTCAGAACCAAGAGAAAGAGAAACAGAACATTCTCCTCCTGATGTTGTGCAGGACGATGAAGAGAGCAGAGAATTATCTTTTGAGTAGAGATTTGATGTGCATAAAACATTATTTTTTGGGTTTCCTTCAAGAGAAACTGAATTTTGAAGATTAATTACTTCATCTGCTGATGCATAATCTGCCAATAACAAGGAAACATCATAATTTTTTGTCTTGTACTCTAAAAAATAATTTCCTGCTTCTGCATTTGAATAAGGTATCGAAAGACAGTTTTCACCGTAATTTGTTCTTGAAAGACAAGTTTCAATTGCTTCACTTGGAGCAGTAATTTCTACTTTGTTGTATCTTGAATCAGAAAAAGAAAATGAAGTCCTGTATATTGAATTTGTATCGTGATAAGTAAAAGAATATTCTTTGTTTTCTGTTTTATAGAAATTTGCTGAAATACTTGAATTTATTATTCCTGCACTGCTTGATGAAAATTTAATTTCATTCTGACTTGCTGATGAAGAGAAGGAGCAGATTTCCTGATTTAATACTCCTGAATATGCACAAACTTGATTTCCGTTTAATTTTAATGAAACATCTTTTGGTTTTCCATAAAAAAATTCTAAGTATATTGCTAAATCTCCATAGTAATCATTTGAGAAACCAAGAGTGTAGCCTGAACTTGATGTGCATCCAAAATCATCCCATCTCCAATTGCAGGTTTGAATTGCATCATTCCCGTTTGGAAAAGGATAAGTGCTTGAATAGCCTATATATAAAACACCATTTCCTGATGATTTTGCAAAACCAAATTCATGCCTGCCTTCTATAAAATCAATATAATTCTCTGCATGAGTTTCATATACCCAGCCTCTTCCCTGTCCTTGATACTGGCATCCAAAAGATTTTCCGTCAATTGTGAGGCAGCCCCTTGCATAACAGTCTCCTGATTCAACATATGCTCCGATTGTTATGTTATCAAGTCCTAAAAAAGCTGAACTTGAAAAAGCATCTGCTCCTCTTTGTTTTTCTACAAAACCAGGACAGCCGTCTCCAAGAAGAAGATACCTGTCTCCTGTGTTTTTTTTTCCAATAACATGGCTGTTTTTTTGCACTGATTTTAATTGAACTATAAATTCTCTTGAAACTGCATCTTCTGGGAGGGAGATTAATATTGATTTATCTGATAATTCCTTTGCATTATAAGAAAAATTACTCTGTTGATTTATTGTTCCTGATATTTTCCATTCTATTGAAAAAGAGAAAGACAAAAATAGGAGTAAGAAGAAGAAAACAGTGATTTTCCTTGATGGAAGCATAACCTCGCAAACATAAAAAACCTTTTAAACCCTTTTAGAAATAGATTTTTTTTACTTGAATATAGTAAAAAAAAGAATTAATATCCTGTTTTTGAACAGCCAGAACATATTTTATGTTTTATCTGACTTTTTGGAAAGAACTTATTGCAGTATTTACACTTGACTTTGTATTCTACAATTATTTTAGATTTCAAAACAACACCCCCTTTGAAAATCGACAGTTAGAATAAGAAGGCAAGAATTTATAAACTTACTCTCTCAGCGTCAGAAATGTCTTCTTTTGAGTGTATATTAAACCAATAGCCTGAAAAAGGATAACCCCTTAGCAGGTTTTTTTCAGCCAAAATTGGAAATAAGTCCTTCTGAAGGCTAATTACCTTGCGTCCTATTACATCAAAAAGAGAAGGCTCTGCAAAGAAAATAAATGTTGAAATTACCTGAACTTCATCATCCTTGCTTTCATCTACATAGTTGATTATGGAATTTCCTTTCATTGTAACCTTGCCTAATTTATAATGGGCTCTTTTTGGCCTTTTTAGAATATCTATTGCAAGAGTAACACATTTACTGCCGGATTTATGGAAGGTGAACATATCTGTCAAATCAAAATCAAAGATTATATCCCCTGGGATTACTAAAAAAGTTGAGTGGATTTCTCTCCTTAAACTTAAAAGTGCTTTTGCTGAACCAGCGCCTGTTTCTTCTATATATCTAAGTTCAACATTATCTATATTATGAGCAACTTTGTAAATTTCATCCAAATGTTTTTTCGGCCCTAAAATATAGAATTTATTAAAGCCGTGTTTTTTGCATCTTGATATTATCCTTTCAATTATTGTTTTTTCTTTTATTTTTGACAGCGGGCGTAGAACTTCAGTTCCTTTTAATACAAAATCTTTTCCTCCGCAGAGGATTACAACAGGTTTTTCCCTGTTTAATGAATCAGATAGAAGGATTTCTATTGCCTGGCTTCTTGAGCGGATATTTATATTGTCTATTAATGAATCTACATTTTTCAGTACAGAATTATCTATTGTAAGCGAAATTCTCTCTTTCATAATCCGTTTTGGATAATCTTTCAGTATTTAAATATTACTTAGGTATTACTAAATATACAAACTATTAAAAAAGTATTATTTTCATAATACTTTTAAATGTAATTTTTTTAAAAAAAAATATGAAAGCGATTATATTGTGCGGAGGTTTTGGAACTAGACTTAGACCGATTACTTATGAAATGCCAAAATCAATGGCTCCAATAAATAAAAAACCTATATTACACCACTTGATTGAAAAACTAAAAAAAGCAGGAATAGAAGATATAATACTTTCTGTTGGCTATCTTGGATACATGATTGAAAATTATTTCGGAGACGGAAGCGGTTTTGGAGTCAATATAAAATATGTAAAAGAAGACGAACCTATGGGAACAGGCGGAGCTGTAAAACTTGCAAAGAAGTATCTCAATGAAACATTTGTTTATGTAAACGGAGATATTTATACTGACTTAGATTTTTCTGATATAATAAAGACGCATATTAAGGAAGGTGCCAAAGCAACAATGGCTTTGTATGAAGTTGAAGACCCAAGCAGATTTGGAATTGCTGTTATGGATGGAGGAAGGATAGTTACATTTATTCAAAAACCAAAAAAAGAAGAAGCTGTTTCAAGACTCATAAATGCAGGTGTTATTGTAATGTCTCCTGATGTTCTTGATTTGATAAAAGACAAAGGAGATATTGATATGATGGTTTATCCGGAACTCTGCAGGAAAAAACAAATGTTTGGACATATTTTTTCCGGCTGCTGGTATGACCTCGGCACTTGGGAGAGTTATACTGAAGCTTTAGAACTTGTGCACTGCAGGGATAAGAAATAATTTAAATAGTATTTCTATAAGATTATTCTAATGATTTTAGGAAGAATATTTAATATTGCTGTAACTTTTGCAATTGGAATCTTCTCTCTTGGTTTTTCTTTAATGGAATTTTTAAAATACTTAAAAAATAAAGACAAAAAAAGAGTTATTTGAAGCATGATTTTTTTGTTTTTTGGACTTGGATGGATTTTTGTAATCCTAAATATAATTTTATTAGAATTTTCAATAAGTGCTGTAGATATATTCAGCAGAGCCGGATTTATTCTAATATCTTCAACATCTTTATTTGTTATTTTACTGTTGTTTTTGTTTTTCAGTCCGTCTAATGTTGGGAAGGGATTATATATGGGAGTAATTCTGTTTTTAATTGCAATGTTTGTTTATCCTGTATATTATGAGAATCATGATTTTGTATTTTCATTGGAACAACAGATTGTTATGGGTGTTAATTCAATTATTCATTTTATATGTGCTTTGATTTTCATATTTTTTTATTTTAACAAAAAAACAAAAGAAATTATAAGACAAAAGGCGCTTCTTTTTGGAACAGGATTATTTCTTATAAATTTCGGTCCCTTTTATCTGCTGTAATAAGTGACATACTCATAAGTGATATGATAAAAAACATAATTATCATAGGACTTTCTCTTTTATCCTTTGCTGTGTAAACGTTTATAATATGATGTATTCTGTTTTTTAGTATATGAAACAGTTTAGACGTCCGAATGTAAGTTTTAAAAAGAATTTTATGACGAAGAGAAATCCTTTTTCTAAGAGTTCTAAGAATAGAAAATTATTCAAGACAATATGTTCAATGTGCAAAAAAGAATGTGAGGTTCCTTTCAAGCCAAAACCAGATAAAGATGTTTACTGCAATGAATGCTTTCAAAAGAAAGGAGGCAGAGAAACTTCTCCATTTATCAGAAGAGAAGAAGACAGGGGTTCTGGAGAGAGAAGCAGTTTTGG
>CAZVOT010000012.1:0-1881 GCA_964628775.1 Candidatus Woesearchaeota archaeon | reverse complement strand
AGAGAAGCAGTTTTGGCAGTAGAAGACCTTCATTTTCTGGCAGAAGCAGCTATGGAGACAGAAAACCTATCAGTAGAATTTCTGGAGAAAAGAAAGAAGATAAAAAATCTGATTCCAAATAGTTAAATAAAAAAAACATCTAGTTAATAAATGTTTAAATAGTAAAAATTAGAGATTAAAGAACAATTTTTACCTTTCTGAATTGAAAATTAGAATATAAAAAAAATTACTCTTCCCTGACTTCTTCAACTGATTCTATTTTTATGTTGAATCTTTTTATTCTGTGATTTCCGCCTATTTTAGCATAAGTTACATCTTTTGCTTTTTCTTTAGTTTCTGCAGAAATTTCTTTTGTAAATTTCTTCTGTTCTCCCCTATCATTCAATGTTCCTTTTACTAAGAAATTCATTTGCTTTCACCTTTTTTTTCTTTCTTTGGTTTTTCTTCTTTTTCTGCTGTTTTTTTCTCTTTTTCTTTTGTTGGTTTTTCTGTTTTTTTCTCTTTTTTGTGAAGAGGAAGAACTGAAACTATACCCTCATCGTCTTTTTTCATTATTACTTTTATCTTGCCAGGAGGATTTTGAAGTCCATTTTTCCAAAGTTCTTCATTTACTTCTTTTGATATCAAAACTTTTTCTGATTTCATATGCCTCTTTGCAAAATCACGAAGGCAGGATACTGCTCTTTTTGTTTTTTTCCATCTTGGCCCGTTTGAAAAGGTTTTTCTAAGCGGAACAATATAAGTTCTTTCTAACATTTTGTCCTCGTTCTCCTCCAGTTTCTGGATTTAACTTTTGGGTTTAATCTCCATCTGCTGGATTTTCTTTTACCCATTTTTTTTAAGAGAGCAAAAACAGGAGCAGGCACTGCTGACTTTGTTCTTGCTATCAATCTTCTTTTTTTTGGTGCTGGTTTGTTTCTTGTCATTTTATCAGCCTGAATTCTTTTTTTGTTTGATTTGTAAGTTCAGACAAAATGTTTTTCAACATATTATCATCAACTCTTTGAATATGATTTTTTACTGCCAAATCATATACTATCATTTCAACTCTTTCTGCAAGTTCTTTATTCACGAGTTTTATTCTATTTAATCTTTCCCTTGCTGTCTTGGTGAAATAGTCGAATTGTATTTTTTTGGAAATAAACTCCTTTTGTTTTTCAATTTGGAGTTCTTCCAATTTTTTCTGCCGAATATTTTCAAATTCGTCTTCATTCATTTTTTTGGAGATACCTTGAATGAAACAGCATCAACAAGCTTCTGTCCTGCAGATGTTACTTTTCTGCCGACTTTTCCTTTTTTTGTTTTCTCAACTAATTTTGCTGATTCAAGTTGAGCGAGTATTGTTCTGATTATTTTCCCTGAACCTTTTTTGAATTTTTCTTTTTTACAGCCCATATTTTTTCTTCCGCCGTATTTTGTTCTTAATCTTTCTACACCTACTGGGCTGAATTTATAAACATTACATAAAATTGATGCAGTTCTTATATACCACCAGTTTTCCTGTGTCGGTGCTCTTTCTTTGCTAGTTCCGGTTTTTACAAATTTACTCCACTCAGGCGGAGTTAATTCTTTTATACTCTCTAGTTCTTTTGTAAGTTCAGGTATTACTGCCTTTACTCCTGCATCATAAAGCGTTGTCATGTTAAAGATGAAATTAACTATGATTTTTTAAATCTTTCTTTTATTATTTTGAATTATGACAGAATACAAAACAGCTTATGAGGTTTTAAGAGAAAGAATAATTTATGGAAAAATTTCTAAAGAAACTGCAAGAGAAATTTATGAGATTGGAAATCTTCCAAAAAAAGAATTGGATGAATTACTTAAGCTAAAAAAATTCAATATTGAAGTAAACATAACTCTTGATAAGATTCTCGGCAA
>CAZVOT010000011.1:0-19568 GCA_964628775.1 Candidatus Woesearchaeota archaeon | reverse complement strand
TTCATACTCTTCTCCCCCTTTTTCCGCCTTTTTTCCTGCAGCCGTCTGCTGGAACAGGGGTTACATCTTCAATGTTTCCAATTCTAAGTCCAGATCTTGCTATTGCTCTGATTGCTGACTGAGCTCCTGGGCCTGGGTGGTTTGGACCATTATGTCCGCCAGGAGCTTTTACTTTAATATGAACAGATGTTATGCCTTTTAATACCGCTTCTTCACTTGCTTTTTTTGCAAGCATCATTGCTGCTGCTGGTGAGGATTCCAAGTGAGATGCTTTTATGACATGTCCACCTGAAACTCTTGAGATAGTTTCAGAACCGGTTATATCTGTAATATGGACAAAAGTATTGTTATAACTAGAATAGACATGAGCAATCCCCCAAACTTCTTTTCTTCTTTTACTTGCTTGGTTCTGCTCTTGGCTCTCTACGTTCTCTGCTTCCTTCTTCTCCAGATTCTCTTTCTTCTGTTTGTTTTTGTTTTCTTCCTTTTCCATCGTTTGCTACACCTTTGAATTCAGATTCACATTTAATAAGTTTTTCTTCTTCAGTATTAACCAAATAATTTGGAGAAGTAATCATTTTTTCTCCTACAAAAATATGCCCGTGAGTTATAAATTGTCTTGCTTGTTTTGGAGTATTTGCAAGTCCTTTTCTCAAAACTAATATCTGCAGTCTTCTTTCCATTACATCTTCAATAGTAAGTCCAAGAATATCTTCAAGAACAGCGCCTTTTTTTAGAATCCCTAACCTTTGAAGTTTTGAAGTAATTCTCCCTGTCTTTTCAATTCCTTCTTCTGTACTTCTTACTGCGATTAATTTTCTTGCTCTTTGTCTTAATCTTTTTAATTTTTCTTCCAGCTTCCAGAGTTCTGTTTTGTTTTTAAAATAATAAGTTTTTTTTAATTCTGTTTCCTTCTGCATTCTCGTTCTATCCCAAGGTTTTCTTGGTTTTGAAAATGTTTTTCTTGCTCTTATTGCCATTTATTAATCACTTCTTCTTTGGAGTAGGTTTTGATTCCTTTTTAGCTTGAACAGCTGACGCTTTTGCAGCAGTTTTTTTTCTCCTGACACCAATTGTTCCGCTTTTTCTTCCAGTACTGCTTGTTCTTTGTCCCCTTACTTTAAGTCCGTATGTGTGTCTTATTCCTTTACGTGAACGAATTTCCTGCATCCCCCTTATATCAAATTTGTTGGTTATTTCAAGTTTTGGACCGGAAATATGTGCTGGTTTTCCTGTTGTTGGGTCTTTTCTCCTGTTTAAAAGAAAATCAGGAATGCCATATTCTCTTGGATTTTCCATTATATGTTCAAGTTTTGTTATTTCTTCTTTTGATAATGAACCTAATTCTCTGTTTGGGTCAAGAGTACTTACTTTTAAAATAGCATTTGAGAACATATGTGAAATTCCTCTTATTTTCCAAAGAGCTCTTCTAAGAGGTCTTTTACCGTCTAAATCTTTTGATGCAACTCTAATGATTAATTTTATTTTTTCTTTTTCAACATTGGGTTTATCTGCAACATTCTTCTCTACCATTGAATAATTGCGATTGAAACTACATTTTTAAATTTTTCCATCAGTTTATTTAGATAGGCAAGAGTTTTTTAGACATACAAAAAAAGTAAAAATGAAAGAAATTTATAATTATCCATGAAAGAGTTTATTCTATTTGCAAAAAAAGCTAGAACTTCTTCTGATTTTGATTTGTTAGATTTAAAATCAGCAGGAAGAATGGATTTAGTCTGCAGATTTATTTCAAGTGCTCTTTGTGTTTCAAATGGAATTAGAAAAGATTTGATAGTCTATATAGCAATGTGCGGAGCAAAATATCCTCCTAAAATAATAAGTTTCTACGGCAATGAAATTTTGAATTTTGAACCTGATGAATATGAAATTGCGAAAAAAATAAAATCTGCCCTCAAATTGGGGGAGAATTTGAGTTTAAATGAGGAAAAAAAATCCGAAGCAGGAGTTATAATAGTCAAAAAATCTTTTGAAGCATTTATAAAAGAAAAATCAGAAAAAAAATTCTTGTTTATCTTGATATTAAAGGAAGAGATATAAAGAATGAAAATCTTGGAGAAGATTTTTTATTTATTCTCGGGGACTACAGCGGCATTCCCAAAAACACAGAAAAATTAATTGATTCATTATCTGCAAAGAAAGTTAGTTTAGGTCTTTTGGGATTATTTGCTTCGCACTGCGTTGTGTTGATTCATAACGAAATAGACAGAAAGAAAATTTAATTCCGGCCAAAATAAAATTTTCTTTTTCTATACTCTTTTTTAATTTTTAATTTGTAGGTAATCCAATTTACAAAAGGGTATAAAAAAAGAGATACAAAAATCAAAAGAACTGCCTCTTTTAATGAAAATAATCCTGGCACCATCATCAAAGCTGTTGGAATGAATATAATTGACTCCCAAGGCTCAAAATCCTCTCCTGGTTTTAGTTTTATTCTTCTTTTTATGAAGCTTGTAATTAAATCCCCAATCATTGTTCCTGCTGAAAGGAGAAATGCCTGAACAACAGTAATGTATGGAGATATAATTCCAAGAAAACTTCCAACCATTAAGGCGCTTATTATTCCCCTGTATGTTTTGTTTTTTCCAAAAAGCCTTTCGTTATCTTTTAATTTTATTCCAAAATCAATAGGAAAGTTTAATTTTGGAAGTAATTTAGATGCTGCAACAGGAGTCATATTTGAAAACATTATTGGCAAAGATTTGAATGTAAATTCTATACAAAATTGAATCATACTAATTTATCGTTTTATTGCATTTATTAATTTTTTTAATTCAGAACTGAAATTGTCAATCTGTTCACCCATTGTTCCAGTTATAATTATATTAGCACCGGCTTTGGAGTACTTTTCTGCAGTTTCTGCGTTTTTTATGCCTCCTCCAACAATTAAATGAATTTTGCATGCTTTTCTCATTAACTCAACTGCTTCAATAGGGATAGGTGCATCTGCTCCTGAGCCTGCTTCAAAGTATACGAATTTGTATCCTGTAAATTCAGCAGACAATGCATAACCCACTGCTATTTCCGGCTTTTGCCTCCTGATTAAATTAGCATCTCCAACAAAACCCACAGTCATTCCAGGTTCAAATACAACATAAGCAATGCTAATAGGTTCAATTCCTGCTCTTTTAATCATACAAGAAGAAAGCGCCTGAACCTGACTGATGTAATAAGTATTTCTTGAATTTAACATACTGAGAAAAAATATTGCATCTGCATTTTTTGATACATCATGGACATTTCCAGGGAAGATAATTACGGGAAGATTTGTTGAGGATTTTATTTTTTTTATTGTTTCATCTGTTTCAATTGTGTTATAAGAGCCCCCAACCATAATACCTGATGTTCCTGCTGACTCTGCTTCTTTTATTATTTTTATGTTTTTTTCGCTGTCAAAAGCAGGATCAATTAAAGTTAGATGAATACATCCTTCTTTTTCTATTTTATTTTTCAGGTATTCGTATGTTTTCAAAATATCACCGTAATAAAAGAGAGCACCATTATCATTTTATAAATCTTTTGAATAATTGATGCATTTTTTTTAATATTCTCTGCTGTGTAGATAATACTAATAAACCCTAAAATTAAAACAATACTAAATCCTAAATATGAAAATGTTGTGTCTTTTTGGATTACAAGAATCAGGAAAGGAAAAAATGTGAGGAAGAATGACGAAAGAATAACTGCTCTTGTTTCTTCAATGCCGTATAAAATTGGAAATGTTTTTCCTTCTGTTTTTTTGTCTGAGTCCATATCTTCTATATCCTTTACAAGTTCTCTTGCTAAATTTATGAAAAAAGCAGAAAGAGCCAGATAAATAACTCTGCCTGCATTTCTTGCAAGAATTGAGCCGAAGAGAACTGCAAGAGCTACGAGAGAAGAAACAATTACATTTCCAAGAAGATGTATATTTTTTGAGAATTTGTCGTAATAAATAATCAATATAATTGAGAAAATATTAATCAAAAGAATTTCAGGAAAGAAAAATGAAACTGCAAAAGAAACTGCAAAAAGAATAACTGACAACTTAAATGCTGTTTTTTGATTTATTACACCAGACACTAGAGGTTTTTTTCTTTTTGAATGAATGTCATATTTAATATCTAAAAAATCATTTAGTATATTTCCAGCACTTACATTAAGAGGAACACACAAGCAGGCGATTAAAACTGCAATACCTGGCAGATTACCTGATGCAATATAATAACCTGCAAGAGCAACTACATAGGAAAATATTGTGTTTCCAGTTCTTATTAAATTGAGAAATCCGAGAATTTTCTCTTTTTTTATAGTTACCATTTAAAATAGAAAAAACGAAAGTTCTTAAAAATATTGCTGCTTTCTAAATCTACATGGATATTAAGGAAATTTTGAAAGAAAAAGCACCTTTGATAAATAAAACGATTGAAAAATGGATTGCTAAAAACTATGATAAAACATCTGCTCGGTTTCTTCTTGGAGAACCTAGATTTGAATATGATACTGATGCAATGAACAATTCTCTTTCTGAACCTATCTGGTTTGCTTTGGAATCAGGCGGAAAAAGATGGAGACCTTCTTTATTTTTGATGATATGCGAAGCTCTTTCTAAAAACCTGGATGATTTTCTTGATTTTTCAATAATTCCTGAAATTATACACAACGGAACTCTTGTTGTTGATGATATTGAAGACAACTCAGAAACAAGAAGAGGAATTGACTGTGTTTATAAAAAATACGGGATAGATATTGCTATAAATTCAGGCAATGCTATGTATTATCTTCCTTTTTTGGTTCTTTTAAAAAACAAAAAAAGATTCAGCGATTCAGTTCTACTAAAAGCTTATGAACTTTATATTCAAGAGATGATAAACCTCTCTGTAGGACAGGGAACAGATATATTCTGGCACGGCGGAAAAAGAAATGCAGACAAAATAAGCGAGAAGCAGTATCTGCAGATGTGCTTATTTAAGACAGGAACACTTGCCAGGTTTTCTGCAAAACTTGCTGCTATTTTATGCGAAGCTGATGATATGATAATGGATAAAGTGGGAAAATTTGCAGAAACAGCAGGAGTTGCTTTTCAGATACAGGATGATATATTAGATATTACTGCAGAAGACAGGGAAAAATTCGGAAAGACATACGGCAATGATATCAAAGAAGGAAAGAAAACTTTGATGGTTCTTTATGTAATGTCTGTTGGAAGTGAGGAAGACAAAAAAAGATTAAATGAAATACTTAATCTTCACACAAACAAAACAGAACTTTTTGACGAGGCAATAGCAATATTAAAAAAATATAAAACAATTGAATATGCACAGGACTTTGCAGAAAAACTTGTAAAAGAAGCCTGGGCTGAACTTGATAGTGTACTAAAACCAAGTCCGGCAAAAGAAAAATTAAAAGCATTTGCAGATTATTTAATTAAAGGAGATGTATAAAATGAAAACAGATTTGCTGAAAAAAATAAATGGAACAACAGTAATAACAGCAGGACTTATTGTTTTTTTACTTCCTTTTATTATAAGCTTCTTTTTTGAAAGCGGGGTTCTGCTTCCAATTGGATTTATAGGAGTTATAATTGCAATTATCGGCGTATTTTTGAATGATTTTGAGAAGTAAGAATTTATTTTTTAATTGTTTTTTTGTAAAGAGTTTTGGTTTTTTATCAGCAGAGAGCACTTAGAATTAATAATTTGAAAATCAGAGGTTATATAAAAATAAATGAGTAAAGTTATTTAATTAACAATATTTAAATAAATAAAAAAATCAGCCCATTCCTTCTTCTTTTATTTTTCCAACTAATAAATCAAGTTCTTTTTTTATCTGTCCTACACTTTTTGCACCTACACAGACAAAATTTCCTTTTGAGAAAAGAAGAAATGAAACACCTGAATCATCAGGACGATAAACTAATCCCGGGAACTGTTCTGGATTAAATTCAGTATTGTCAAGAGTGAAAGCAAGTTCATCAAGATTTAATTTCAAATCAGTTTTTATTGATGCAACAATATTCTGGACTTTTGTTCCAACTTCATTTGTCAAATTGATGTTGACTTTTGAAAGTTCATGTCTTATTCTTTCAACTGAATCATCAACTTCTTTTACTGACTTGAGTCCAGTCATTACAATTGAACCGCTTTTGAATAAAAGAACTGAAAGTTTCGGATCTACGAATCTAAGGACTGCTCCTGGAAACCTGTCAGGATTATATTCAACAGTTTTTAGTTTTGATACAAGAGTTTTTAATGGAATTTTTTGGTTGAAAGAACCAGAAATAACAACATTCTCAATTTTTATGTTCTTCATAGTATCATTATTCTTTTATCTATAAATAAAAAGGTTTCTCAACTTTGATTTTTTTATTTTAAAGAAATGTTTTTAAAGGAAATTCATTTAAAGTTAGAAGTAAAAATATTTCTGCATTAAACTTTTGGAATCATTAATTATTTTATCATTGAAATCATAAAAGAAACTCCAAGGGGTATTGATAAATTATCATCCAAGAGAACAATAAATTCAATCATTACTGCAAACAATGAAACTGCAATCGCTTTTTTTATTTCCATAAAAAAAATACAGATTATAAGAGATGAAATAAAAAAAGACAGGCATCCTTCAAGAGTCTTTCCATTTTTTATTTTAACTTTGCCGAATCTTTTTCCAATAATTGAAGCTAATGTGTCTGATATAGACAGAATTAATATTGAAATTATGCATGTGTTCTTTTCAAAGATAGAAGTTATGAGTATTACTGATAATGCAAAATTCATTGCACCCTTGCCAGGTTCATTTTCTTTTTCATTTTTTCTCTCAAATATATCTATTAAATCAGAAATCAGGAAAACTCTTTTTTTTTCAAGAATTTTGGCTCTTAAATAAATCATTACTGAAAAAAAGATTAAAGAAATGTAAAAAACAACTTTTGTTTCTAGAAAATAAATCAATAAGATAGAAATAAAGCCAATTAACACATGAACTGATTTTCTTTTTATTTCAAATTTAATTTCCTTGTCCATGATAATATCTTTTCTTTTTTGGAGATTATTAAATTTACTGATAACACTCCAATCAATGCACCGAAAATAACATCAGATACAAAATGTACTCCTGCATAAACTCTAGAATAACTTATGAAGAGAGACAAAGCAAAAAATAGAATTCCTGCTTTTTTGTTGCAGCGGTAAACTGAGTATGCAACTGCAAAAGAAACTGCTGAATGGAGGCTTGGAAAAGATGGATCTTCCTGTGCTACTAAAAAAATTATTTCTTTTAAGTATTCATATGGACGTTCTCTATTTATAACATATTTCATTAAAAGAGATGAAATGAAAACAATACATCCTGATATTAAAGAGGATAAAAAAAGAATTTTGTCATCAGATTTCTTTTTTATCAAATAAAGAGCAGAAAAAAAGAATATTGGCATAAAAAAGAAATTATCAATTAGCATACTTAAAAAATCAAATAAAGGGTTTCTGAAGTTATTATTCAGAAAAATTGTAAATATTTCATCTATGCTTCTTGAGTACATATTTATCAAACGCCTTTTTTCCTAAAAATAACATTAAAACCAATACAGCAGCAACAATCATTAGGAATGAAAACATTGATTCAATACCTTCTTTTTCCATTTGAAGAGATGCAATAACACCTATATAGGAATAGAATAATGCTCTTGGAAATGCACCTACTGCTGTTGCGAGCATAAACTTTGAGAAGGGAATTGCAGTCAGCCCGGAAACATAGGATATCGCATCAAAAGGAACAAAAGGAAGGAGTCTTCCTATTAAAACAGCATGAGCTCCGAATTTTTTCATAAATTCATTTGCAGAATTAAGTTCAGCAGAAGGAACAATTTTTTTTACAAAAGGTTTTCCAAGTTTTGATGCAATCAAGAAAGCAGTAACTGCTCCAAGAAGTTCTCCTATAAATCCGTAGACAACAGCACTTGCAAAACCTAAACTTGCTCCTGCTAAAGTCATTACTGCCTCACTGGGTATTATTACAAAAATAGCCTGAATAACCATTGCGATAATTACACCAACAGGTCCAAAAGTTCTTACTAAATCCATTGTAAAAGTATAAAGCCAGGTCAAACTTTCTGCAATCATCTTATCTTAATAACGGTTTTTTTTATTAATAAATAATTTGGTATTAAGGCTCTTCTGTCTTTGAAAGAAAGGGAAGTATGGACAAGATTCATATTTTCTATTTTACCTTTTAATCTAAGTTCAGGGATTTCAATTATATCTCCTTTTTTTAGGTTTTTTTTGGATACTAAGTAAAGCCCGCTCATTACATTAGGAATTAACTCCCTCATACTTATGATTATTGAGAAAATAAAAGCAATAAAAATGACTAAAAAAATTATTTCCATAAAAACAATACCTATTCCGAAATTAGCAAGAGCCAAGATAATTCCAAAAAGAATAATTCCATATTTCACAAAAGAATTTGTGGATTTTATAAATGATTCATCGAGCCCGAATGAATCAAGAATTTTTTTTGAGTCTTTTGATGTAAAAATTTTTAAGAACCATTTTGAAAAGAACATTGCAATCAAGTAAGAAGCAAAAATAATTGAACTCATCTGGAGTATTTGAAATGAGATAATTACAATGTCCATAGCAGAATTTGAAAAGCAATGTTTTTTTAAAAGGTTTTGTCTAATAGAATAATATGGCAATGAACTTACCTGTTGAGGCAATAAAAGCCCAGAGGGATTACATGGAAGCAGTCAGCTCGGAAGATAGGCTGAAGAAGATACTTATCTATATATCAAAACTTCCGAAAAACAAAGCAACTGAACATATGATAGGGAATTTGAAACAGCAGGCAAACAAGATTGAGGAACAGATTGAAAAACAAAAACAGCAGAAAAAAACTAGAAAAGTTGAATCAATAAAAAAAGAAAGAGACGGACAAATATGTCTTGTTGGCATTGAAAACTCTGGGAAATCTGCATTTATGAATCATCTCTGCGGAATGTACTTGAAATCAACAGAAGTTCCTTTTGAAACCAAGAAAGTTATTGCAGGAACTTTAATTCACGAAGATGCAAATATACAAGTTCTGGAAATTCCATCAAAAATGGATATTGAGTATTTATCTTCCTGCAGAATAACTGATTTAATTGTTTTTGTCATTGATGCAGTTTCAGATATAGAAGCGCAGGCAAAACTTCTTTCTGAAAAAATGAAATTAGTTTCAATAGCAATCAATAAGAAAAAGGCTACTGTAAAAATAATCAAAAAAGGAACAGGAGGCTACAATTTTATAGGCAAGAAATTTCTTGAAGGAAATTTAACTGATTTCAAATTGGCTCTTCAAAATAGGGGACTGCATAATGCAGATATTATAGTTCATTCAAAGACAACTTACAGCGAGTTTATTGAAGCTCTTGATGAAAAAACAGAATTTAAGAATGCAATTTTTATAATAAATAAATGTGATATTAATAATATTGCTATAAAAGATGCACTTTCTACAAGTTTTATTGATTCTTCAAATAAGGAAAGAATAGGGAAGTATATATGGAATCATCTTGGAAAAATGAGAGTTTATACAAAAAAAATAGGAAAAAAAGCAGAGAAGAAGCCGATGATTCTTGATGAAGGAGCAACTGTTGAAGAATTTCTACTGTGCATCCATAGAGAGTTTCTAGATAATTTTAAGTTTGCAAGGGTTTGGGGGCCTTCTTCAAAATTTGAAGGACAGCAGGTTGGACTTACACACGAATTAAAAGACGGGGATATTCTTGAAGTTCATGCGAATTAAATACTTCTGTTTGAGTAAAAATCCTCTGCTAAACTAATAACAATTTCTTCCTCTTGTTATATTTGTTTTTATCAGGAAATGTATTTTTTCTGTAATGGGCTTAGGAGGATTTTCCAATAATTCATCTGCAAAAGAATAAATCATCTTTTGTCAGTTCTGAAATAATCTCGCTTTGAATTTCATTTATTCCTGAATTTGAATTGTTTGTTTAATTTCTTTTTTTTGGCATTGTTATTCACCCTGCAAAAATTTCATCCTCATTTTCAAAGATAAATTTCTTTGAATTTAATGGGAATATTACTGCATTTTGTACTTCTTCCTTCCATGTGTCAATTTCATGTGTAATATTTCCTGTACCTATTTCTCTTATATCTGGAGTTTCTAGATCCAACTCAAAAAAAAAATCTAATTCTAATTCGTTTTTTTGTTTCGCTTTTGTTTGTTTTGTTTTAGCACTCATTCTAGAACACCTTTTTTGTCCTCCCGGCTTGTTTGGTTTTGTTTTATGGCTCACAAGCGGAAGGCTTAATATCTTGGGAGTGTAATAACAGCTACCCACTTAAAATTCATATGAAAGTACTTTGAAGAAATTTTACTATTTGAAACATTGTTTTGTTCCATAGTATTTAATTTATAGTATTCTTCATTTAAATAATTTGTTATAGACAATTAAAGTAAGAGAAAGATAATTCAAAATCTTTAAAAACTCTTTTTATTTGGAATTCTATACAATTGGATGATGGCAGAAATGCAGGAAACATTAATAAAATGTTCAAGCAAAGCCTGAACAATGGAGTGATAAAAATGGGATTTTACAAATATATAAAAGAAACATGGCAGAAGCCGAAACAAAATCTTGGTGAAGATTACAAAAAACTTATTATGGAATTAAGGAGAGAAGATTCTGTTGCCAGAGTAGAACATCCAACTAGATTAGATAAAGCTCATGCTCTTGGATACAAAGCAAAACAAGGTTTTGCAGTTGTCAGGGTTAAAATAAGAAAAGGTGCAAGAAAGAGAGAAAGAGTTAGAAATGGAAGAAAACCTTCTAAAGCAGGACAGACAAGATATACTCCTAAAATATCTTTTAGAGTTATTGTTGAACAAAGAGCAAACAGAAAATATCCTAATATGGAAGTATTAAATTCGTATGTTCTTGCACAGGATGGAATGTATAGATGGTTTGAAGTTATATTAATAGATACACACCATCCTGCAATTATAAAGGACAAAGATGTCAACTGGATTATTGCAAAACAGCATAAAGGAAGAGTATTTAGAGGACTTACTCCAGCTGGAAAGGTAAGCAGAGGACTTCAACATAAAGGAAGAGGAGCTGAAAAAGTAAGACCTTCAATTAAAGCAAATCAAGGTAAAGGAAAATAAAACAATGTTTAATATGTCTCCCAGCCAGATGAAAAATCTGGCAAAACAGCTTGGAATGAAAGAGATTCCTGGTGTTGAAGAAGTAATAATTAAAACAGAAAAAAAAGACATTGTTATTAAAAATCCTGTTGTTTCTCAAATGAATGCAATGGGGCAGATAAGTTTTCAGGTTGTTGGAAACCCTACTGAAGTTGAAAGAGAAGATGAATTAAAAATAAATGAAGAGGATATTGAAATAGTTGCAGAAAAAACAGGAAAGACAAAAAAAGAGGCAGAAACAGCTCTGTTAAAATCCAAAGGGGATATTGCAGAAGCAATAATTCTTTTGAAGAACTAATTATAATGTTTTAAATTCTTTTAATACTTCTTTGATTTCTATTTTATCTACTTTTGCTCCTATAGGGCCTTTTTTTAGGAATTCAATTAATTTTAGTATTTTATCATCTTTACCTTGGGCTAGAACTTCCACACTGCCGTCACTTAAATTCTTTGCATATCCGGAGAGTCCAAGAAGTTCTGCTGTTTTTTTTGTACTGCTTCTGAAAGAAACTCCCTGAACAATTCCATGGATAATAACTTTAATGGTTCTCATACTGCTGTAATAACAATAAGGTATATTAAAAATTTTAGAAATTAAATGGATTTAATGCATGGAGCAGTAAAATGATTACAATTACAACAATAGTCAAGAAAACAACTTTGTCAGGAGTTATTTCAAATTTAGATTTGTAATCCTCAAAGTATCTTACAATACCTCCCATTCCTGCCGGCGCTTGAATTACCATATTTAAATTATAAATACAATTGGTTTTAAAAATTTATTGAAACTGCTTTGATATCTGTATTAAAGAAGTAAATTTGTAAGAATTTACTTTAGTTGTTCTGTCTTTTGGATAGTGATTTCTGTTCTGATGGCGGACATACTGGCACAGTGAGTGAATATGGCGGGCTTGAAAATTACTCCTCAATTCTGAAAATAAATCTAATTAATCCAAATAAAAAAATATGTTGCCAAACAGGGTATAAAAATTTACTTTACAAGTATAGATAACTCTCTGCTCTACAGAGGTTGGGAGATTCATTTTTTGTTTAATGTTTTAAATGTCTAAAAAATTTTTAGAATTAATAGATAACAAAAAGGTGGACAGGTGTACTCCTTCTTCTGTTGGACTTCACTTCTATGACGAAGTTCATCAAAATCCATTAAGGTATTCAACTTTGCGCCGAAAATTCGGTTTGCACAATCAGTTAAATGTGGTTCGTTTCATCTTTTTTTGGACACCATCAGACAATGCATCATATTGTATTAAACCCAAAAAAAGTTCGTTTCTGCACCCATTATTTTGGAATTTCTCCAAAGCTTTTTGCAAAGCACTGATTTAATTTGTGGAAGGAAGTTCCTCAGAGTTAAGAGCGTGCCTTTCGGCACTCTTAACACCGATGACCTTTTGCCTGTGCCACCTAAGTAATGTATAGATAAATAAAGTTTATAATGTTTTCTTTTTTTTGGTATTTTTTGATAAAAAATAGAAATAATACTATAAATGTGCTTATTTTGGCTTTAAAATGAATTATTTTTGAATATTTGTTTAGAATTGAGGATATATTGTTTTTTAATGAGAATAAACTGTCTTTTGGAACTCTTTTTATGAATTATAAGATAAAGTGTTCTTTTAGCAATTAAAAGGCTTTTTTGTTGTTTTAACAATTAATTAAAACATTCTAAAAAAAGAAAAGAAGTTATTTTTCTCTCAAGTCCGGCGGAAGAAGAATTGGAATTCCATCTTCAATTGGATAAACTTGTCTGCAGTTTTTATTTGTGCATATTAGTTTTCCATCTAATTTTTCTTCATTTTTTTCTTTTTTCTTTCCGCGTAAATCAACTAATTTCAAATCTGATTTACACATCGGACAAGCTAGAATCTCCATTAATTCTTTATCTATCAAGGGTTGTAATTTCGTCTGTTTTTTTTCCGGCATAGATTCTTGCGCCTCCACTTTTTGCTATTGTTTTTACATTATTAAATATTTCCAAAATTTTTTGTTCAATCATCTGTCCGCCTTTATTGTGAAATGAAACAACTTCTAAAATTCCATTTTCTTTTAAATGCAAGTATGCTTCTTCTATCATTCTGAAACATACATCTCTTCCTGCACTCATAGGCGGATTTAACAGGATAACATCAAATGTTCTTTCTTTCCAGCAGTCAAGGTATGCTCCTTTTTTTATTGAAGCAGGAACACTATTTATTACTGCATTTCTTCTTGCAAGTTGAAGCGCTCTTTCATTTAGATCTGACATATGAAGATTGATATCAGGGTTAAATACTTTCATTGCTATACCTATTGCGCCGTATCCGCATCCAAAATCAAGAACATCGCCAAATGCAATTCCCTTTTCAATTAAAAGCTGAGAAGCCCTGTCTACATGACATTTTGAAAATATGCAGGTTGATGAATAAAATTTGAATGGAATTCCTTTTATTACTGTTTTGATGATTATTTTTTTTGGTTTTGTATCAGGACGCCTTGTAAAGTAATGTCTTTCAAACTTCTTTTTTGCTGATTCTTGAGGATTTCTATCTAAATTTCTCATAATCTTTAAACAAAATAATAACATTTAAATTTATACCTTTTTGAGATACAATAAAATGAAAACTTTTTGGAAAAAATTTATCTGGACAGCAATAATTATTTTTTTATCTTCTTTATTTGCAAATACTGATAAGGTATTTGGGATTAAAGAGGGGTATGTTGTAAAAATAAGTTTAGATGATTTGATTCCTTTTATTCCTCAGTTTATCTATTTTTATTTGTTTTATTTTATTTTATTTATTTTTATGGTTTTTAGAGTGCAGTTTTTTGATTTTGATAAGATAGGAAAGAAATTTTTTAGAAGTGCTGTGTTTTTGGCGGTTTCTTCTCTTTTAGTATATATAATTTTTCCAACAAAAATAATAAGAAATGAAATAGAACCAGAGAATCTTTCATTAAAACTTTTGTATTACTTCCGTTTAAGCGATACCCCTTTTAATGCTCTTCCTAGTATGCATGTGGCGAGTTTAACTCTATTGATTTTTTTATTAAAGAAATATGATAAAAAATTGTATAAAATTTTATTAATTCCTGTTTTACTTTGTATTGTTTCAACTGTTCTTGTAAAACAGCATTACCTTTTGGATATACCGACTGGAATTTTAGCAGGGTATTTATGTTATTATCTTTTTTTTATCCAGAAAAGGATAACTTGGGAATTAATAGTTAACTTTTTTTCAAAAAAAGAACCTGTTCAGGATAATTAGTTTTTTTAATCAGCGAAAATCCCTTGATTTCTTTGAGATTTTCTGGATTGAAAATCCGAAGTTGATGAAGAGATTTTTAATCAGCGAAAATAAAAAAATATTTTCTGGATTGAAAATCCGAAGTTGATGAAGAGATTTTTAATCAGCGAAAATAAAAAAATATTTTCTGGATTGAAAATCCGAAGTTGATGAAGAGATTTTTAATCTTTTTTTAATAATTCAGATAATATTTCTGCAAATGCAGGACGTGTTATTGAAACACCGATTACTAATCCCATTAAAGTTGTTATTGCAAAACCTCTTAGCATTCCTGCTCCTGCAAATAAAAGAGGAAGCATTGCAATTGATGTTATCATAAAAGAAGATATTATAACCCAGAAAGCACTTTTTATTTTTTCTTTCCAGCCGGAAATTCTTTTTTTGTCATCTGAACCTTTTAAGACTTCATCAGAAATTATAATCTGATCATCCACACCAATTCCAACTGCTGCAATTATTCCTGTTATTGATGACAAATCTAAAGTCCAATTGATAATACTTGCAAGCCCGAGAGTCATTATTATTTCTGATAATGTTATGAAGATTATAGGAAGAGATATCTTAAAGGAGCGGTATCTTAAAAATATAACAATATCAACAAATATTATGCTGATTAAAAATGTAAGAAATATATTTTTTACAAATTCTTCTCCAAGCATAGGAGAAACTGTGCTTGTTCTTGTTATTTCCATACTTACAGGAAGTTTTCTTGACTGCAAGATTGCTTGAAGCTTTCTTTTTTCATTGTTTGCTTCTGTTTTATCCTGTCTAGAACCAGTAATTACAGGAGAAGTTATTTCTTTTCCTTTTAAATCCTCAACTATTCTTAGACTTGAACCTGGAATTAATTCTCCGTCAATGTAGAAATCTATTGTTGCATTAAGATAACATTCACCGTCAGATTCACATTCTCCTCTTGAAAGTTTATTAGTTACATTAGCAAATCTGCTTGCTGCTTCTTTTGATATATCTATTTGGAACATGAATCTCCAGCCAAGGAAGGATTTCCCGCCAGAATCTGCGTATTCAAAAGGAGAGAGTGTTGAGGTGCACTGGACTCCTGAAATGCATACATCAAGAATATCACTTCCTGAGAATACTGTAATATTGCTGATTTTTGCTTCAAAAGTTCCTTCTTTTGAAATCAAATCAGCTGCTTCTTCTGCTTTGAGTCCTGCAAATTCAACTTTGATAAATTTGTTTCCATCTAAGTCAGTTATTCCCATAACTGGAATATCATTTAAGCCGAATAAATTCAGTCTTTCTCTTAAAACATCTATAGTATTTTCAAACTGAACTGCAGTTATATTTGATTTTGGCTTTAAGAGAACTTCTGTTCCCCCTTCTATATCAAGCCCGAATTTTAAATTAGATGAAGGTATTTTTGAAACTTCAATTCCTATATTTGTTTGATTGTTTTTTTCATCTGCTATAAAAGGATATGTATTTATCTGCTTCCAAATGTAAGGAAAGATTTCTCTTTTAACTATGAAATTAACTGTATTACCTGGAAGAATACTGGATTTTATATTTTCAAAATCTTTTAAAGAATTTATTTCATTTCCATTTATGTTTATCAGAATATCCCCTGACTTTGCTGATTCAATTAAATCACTGGAAACTATCGGAGAATGAGTTGATTTAATATAAACTCCACCCTCTGAAAGTCTTGGATGAATTGCAAAAATTGAGAGAATTAAAGCAGTCAGCATTAACTGGACTTTCCAATTCTTTTTTATCAGGTTAATTATTTTTTTCATTTTTTCTCAGCATACATTCTTTGAAGTCCTGCGCCTAAAAACCAAGTGTCTATAAAGTTGAATATTAAACCAAGTAGTAGAACCAGAGAAATTTCTTTTGTTATTGTAACTGTTGATACTATCCACATAACTCCAAAACATACAAGAGCAGTAATATCCATTGTAATTTCTGTTTTTAATGCATCTTTCATTCTTTCTTTTAATGTTCCTTCCTCTTTTTTTAGAATATTTGTTGCAAGAAGAACGTCCGATTCTGTTGAATAACCTATTATCATTAAAAGAGCACCGATTGATGCAATGCTTAATCTTTCACCCATCAATGAAAGAGCTGTTATTATTGCAAATATATCTGTTGATGTTGAAAATAATATGGAAATTGCAGGAGTTATTTTCTTAAAACGCCAGAAAATTGTTATACCCATTAAAATCAATGCAATTAGGATTATTCTTGATGTTCCTGCTATAAAATTTTCCCCTAAAATTGGCCCTTGTATTGCAATGCTTAATGTTTCCTCTTCAACTTGGAATTTTTCCATTGTTTTTGTTTTTAATTCACTTAAATCAATTTTTGAAGTAGAGCCGAATGTATAACCATTTATTTTACCAGAGACTACATCTGTTAATCTCCTTACTGAAACATCTTCAACTTTAAATTCTGATAAAAACCATTCATTTAAGTCTTTTATTTCAAATAATTTGTCTGTTGCAATTGAAATTGTTGTTCCCCCTTTTAGAGAGACATCCATCTTCATTATATCTCCTGTTTTTATCATATTATTTACTATAATTGAAAGAGAAAATATCAAAAAAAGTACTGGCACAATCATAAATATTTTATAATTTTTAAAGTAAAACTCCCAGATAGTGTCCAGTACTTTTTTCATTATTCTTTTCTTAAACACAATCATTTTAAAAGTATTTTGTTATGACTAGGGGTTTTTTATATTTAAAAATGAATTTTTTGAGGAAATTTCTTGATGGAAACATTTTTAATATATTCTCTTTTTTATTTCAGCAATGAGTCACTTAAAAAAAGTTGGAAGCGCTGGAAGATTTGGAGCAAGATATGGGCTTAAAATAAGAAGAGATGTAGCTAAAATAGAAGCAGAACAAAGAATGCTTCAAAAATGTCCATCGTGCGACAGAAAATCAGCAAAAAAACAATCTGTTGGGATATTCAAATGCACAAAATGCGGTGCTGTTTTTACAGGCAAAGCATATAAGGTGAAGTAAAATGGTAACATATATATGCTTCAACTGCGGAGAAACAATTGAACTCGAACTTGATAGAGGTATTAGATGTCCTTTCTGTGGTGGGAGAGTAATCTTGAAAAAACGTCCAGAACTTCCAAAGACTGTAAAAGCAAGATAAATTATATATGAAACATTCTTTAAAACTTGATATTGAAGTTGAAAGCAAAAAAGAAGCTGAAAATATCATTAAATCAATAAAGCCGGATTTGAAAGAAGAAGAGAGAGTGAATGTTTCTTTTGAATCAAAAGAGAGTCATTTAATCGTGGAAGTGAAATCCAAAGATATTGTTTCTATGAGAGCGGTAATAAACTCAATTTTAAGATTAATATCTATAGTTGAGAAGAAAGAGGAATAAAAATCTCTTTAAAATAAGGTGTATTTTAATAATTAATATGGAAAAATACTCTTTTTTTATAATGACTTTTGGATGTTCAGCGAATTCTGCGGATTCTAATTTTATGGAGAAAATTCTATTAGATAATGGTTTTAAAAAAGCCAAGAACAAAGAGGACTGTGATTTTTTGATTATAAACTCCTGCACTGTAAAAACCCCTACTGAACTGAAAATTATATCTGAAATAAAAAAGAACAAAAATAAAAAAATAATCTTATCCGGATGCCTTGTTCATCATAAATTAGAGGAATTAAAAAAAATGTTTCCAAATATTTCTATGATTGGTGTTGAAGATGTACATAAAATCGCAGTTATTTCAAAAGAAGTTTTACTTGGAAAAAAAATAATCTCTGTTTCAAATATAAAAAGAACAAAAATCTGCGCTAAAAAATCTTTGATTAATATAATCCCAATTTCAAGCGGATGCCTTGGAAACTGCGCTTATTGTTCTTCTAAAATTGCAAGAGGAAAATTATTCTCTTATCCTAAAAATGAAATAATTTCAAAAATAAAAACAGCAGTAGAACTCGGTTCAAAAGAAATCTGGCTGACTTCCCAAGATACAGGATGCTATGGATTTGATATTGGTACAGATTTAGCAGAGCTTTTAAATGAAATTACAGAGATAAAAGGAAATTTTTTTGTAAGGGTTGGGATGATGAATCCAAAACACGCAAAAAAGATACTAAAAAATTTAGTTAAAGCTTACAAAAGCGAGAAAATATTCAAATTTCTTCATTTACCTGTTCAATCTGGAAGCAATAAAATTCTAAAAAAAATGAATAGAGGATACACTGTTTCTGATTTTAAGAGAGTAGTTTCAGAATTTAAGAAAAATTATCCCAAATTAAATCTGGCAGTAGATATAATTGCAGGACTGCCTGGCGAAACTGAGGAGGATTTTCAAAAGACAATGGAGTTGATTGAAAAAATAAAGCCTGATTCTATTTATGCCTCAAAATTCTGGAAAAGAGAAGGAACAACTGCTTTTAATATGGAGCAGGTTGAAGGAAGCGTAATAAAGGAACGTTCTAAAAAAATCCAAGAATTATTCCATAAAATTTCTTTATTAAAAAATGAAAAGTGGATAGGCTGGGAGGGAGAGGTTCTTATTGATGCAAAAACAAAAAATAATTTTATTGGAAGAAATTATGCTTACAAACAATTTATTCTAGATAAAGGAAAAATAGGAGAAACTGTAAAGGTAAAAGCAAAAAGCGCAGGGATTTTTTATATAAGAGGAGAGAGAATTGATTAATTTCTCTTTGCTTTTTTATTCAAATTCCTAAAATCAAAAAAACAGATACAGCATAAATCTGTGTTTCCTACACTTATTATTTATATACAATCATCTGGGCGTGGGGGATTCCTTTTATTTTTACAATAGAACTTTCTAAAATTAATCCTGCTTTGATTCCAGTTCTAACTGATTCCTCCCCTGTTAAATTCAAAATTGTGGCTTTCTGCATTTCTTTTACTGCTTCACTTTCATTTACTCTTCTTGTTCCATAAAACTTGGAATCTACTGTAAAATCATCTGTTAATTTTTTTCCAATTAAGTCTTCATCGCACAGTGCAAGTAATACATCATTGTTGACTGTTCTTACTTTTATAAAAATTTTAATCACCCAATATAATTGAATTCCATT
>CAZVOT010000010.1:0-19810 GCA_964628775.1 Candidatus Woesearchaeota archaeon | reverse complement strand
TCTAATTTTTACTCTAGAAAATATCTTTAAATTTTCGCAGGGTAAAAATTACTTCCTTAATTTCTAATTTTTAATCCAGAAAGGTAAAAATCTTTCATCAATTTGAGATTTTTACCCTAAAAAATGAGTTAAAAGTTAATTAAAATTAATACAAACTCATTTTTGCTGATATCATAAATATCAAAGAGTTTTCGCTGCAAAGCATAGCGAAGTTTCGCAGATGAGTTTTGGGAATTAATTAATACAAACTCATTTTCTTTGAGTCAAAAAATAACCTAAACTCAAAATGAAAAATTTTAAATTGCTTTTGTGTTCTGTTTTATGGAACAGAAATGGAAGATAAATTATTTTCATACTACGAAAAGAATTTCGGCAAAGAAACAGCAGAAAAAATAATTACTGCTCTAAGTTCTCCTCCAAGAAAAGCAATAAGAGTAAACACAACAAGAATCTCAGTTGAAGAATTAAAAAAAAGAATGGAAAAAAAAGGCTTTGAATTTGAGCCTGCCTTATGTAAATACGGGCTCTTTGTAAAAAAAGAACCATACTCAATAGGAGCATCAGCAGAATATCTTCTGGGTTATTATTACATTCAGGATGCAGTTTCAATGATTCCTCCCTTAGAACTTGAACCTAAAGAATCAGACATAATCCTAGATATGTGTGCAGCACCAGGAGGCAAAACAACCTTCATCTGCCAGTTGATGAATAACAAAGGTTGTGTTGTTGCTCTCGATATAGACAGAGATAAAATAAAAGCTCTAAGAGCAAACTTCGAAAGAATGGGCTTGAATAATATTCTAATCTTTAAGCAGGAATCAAAAAAAGCAGATAAACTAGGGATACAATTTGACAAGATTCTCTTAGACCCTTCTTGTTCAGGCGACGGCATGATAGGAAAAATTCCAGAACAAAAAGAAAGATTCTCAGAAAATATGTTTAAATGCACCATAGAACAAAGGCTGTTGTTAAAATCAGCACATTCCTGCTTAAAATCAGGGGGAACATTAGTTTACTCAACCTGTTCTCTCTCAACAGAAGAAAATGAAGAAATGTTGGAATATGCAAAGGAACTTGGTTTTGAATTACTCCCAACAATAACTAATTTAGGAACAGAATCAAAAATAGGTTTTGGAAGAAGAATCTTCCCTTTTGAATATAAAACCCAAGGATTCTTCTATGCAAAAATGGTGAAAAAAAATGTTAGTTAGAATTGAAGACAATGTCCTTCCATACATAAAAAAAGAACTCTCAAAAACATTCGGAGGGACCCTTGACTTTACAAACAAGCATGCCTTGATTGTAGTTGGAAAAAGAATGGATATTTTCTTAGTATCTAATCAGATACAGGAAATATTTAAAAAATCAAAAATAAAGCCGAATTTATTCTTTGCAGGACAGTTTATAGGTTTTATAATGAAAAGAAAATTTTTCCCTTCTCTCTCAGTTATTCACAAGCTTTCAAAATCAGCAAAAAAGAAAATATCAATAAATGATAAAGCAGCAGAACTCTTTATCTGCAAAAGAGACATTTTCTCAAATAGTATATTATCAATATCCCAGACAACAAAAAAAGGAGATATAGTAATAGTTACTAACAAAGAAGATGAGCCCCTTGGCTACGGAAAAATCAATGAATCCTCTCTTATAATAAAAGAACTCGGCTCAAAACCAGTAGTTGAAAATATTCTAGATATAGGTGATTATTTAAGAAGAGAAGACAATCCACATTCTTTTTACGGTGAAGAAGATTAAAGTATCACCAAATAATAACAAACAGTTTAAAAAGCTATTTTGTGTATACTTAAAAGGGCATATGAGGAAGCAGGACACCCTCTGAGGTTTAAAACCTATGAAGACAACGGGTAGCTACCGATCAGCCCCATTATTTTGAATATCTAATCTCAATCAAATCATTTTCAAGAATAGTATAATTACTTAAATTATTTGTTAAGTTCCCATTAATATAACTCCTCCATCTATCGCCTTCAAGAGAATTGCACAATGTCTGCACACACACAATTGAATTATCAATATCATTGTCTAATCTAAGACTTATCCCCTGCTTTTTAATAACATCAATTGCACTTTCATTACTAAAAGCTAAAACAGCTCCGCCGTTAACTTTTCCGCTTACATTCAAAAAAAGAAAAACAGGAAATCCTTCTTCTGTTTGAGGTGTATCTCCCCCCACATTTGAAAAAACTACAAAACTTGAAAACAGCATTATTGCAACAAAAAATAGAGGTGCACTTTTTTTTATTTTCTTCTCATACTTTTTGAAATTAATTCTTTTCATGGGAAGTTTTAAAAACTCTAAACTTTATTAAATTTATTAATGGGATTATTTGACTCTGCATTTAGTGTTTTAGACGCATTAGGTTTTTTTAGAGTTGTTTTGCCTTTTCTTCTAGTATACTCAATCATCTACGGAACTTTAATCAGAACAAAAATTTTTGGAGACAAAGCAGAAAATGTAAATGCAATGGTTTCATTTTCAATAGCATTAATTTTCGTAGCAGCTGCAAATGTAGTCAACTTAATGCAGGCTTTCTTGCCTTGGGTTGGCTTAATAGCAATATTTACAGTTTCAGCATTAATGCTCTTTGTTCTTGTAATGGGCGGAGACATAGGAGAATTCAAGAAATATAAAACACCTGCAGTAATAATGATATTTATAGCAATATTCTATGCCTTATTTACAGTTGCAGGCTGGTGGGATGTACTTGGCTCAACAAGTTCAGGAAAATGGCTTGGGATAATATCCCTTGAAGATGTGTACGGAATTGTTATTTTAGTAATAATTTTAGCAGCTCTTGCCTGGATAACAGGAGGAGTAAAACTAAACGGAAGTTCAGGTGAAAAAAAATCTTAAACGGAGGTAAAAAATTATGACACTTGCAGACACATTATTTTCAGCATTTGGACAAATTACACCAAGCGGAATGAATCCAATCTTTTTCTGGGGAGGATTTTTCTTAATCTTTGGAATTTCCTACACAACACTTAAAAAAGTAAAACCAATTGGTGAAAATGAAAAAGTAGTTATAATCTCCTCTTTAGTTCTTGCTCTTTTAGTTTCCTTGTCACCGACAATATCTCAAGTCCTGGCAGGCTCAATGCCTACACTAGGAGTCTTAATGATATTTATTGTTAGTATGATTTTAGCATTTAGCTTAATGACAGGAGGAGAATGGAAAGCAACAGGTAAATGGCAGACATATCCATTATATATTATTTTTATTATACTTGCAATTACATTTACTTCGTCAATATGGGGGCAGTGGATAACAATCAGAAGTAATTCTTTAGTAATAATGGGTTCAACAGTAGCAACAGCAGACATAGAATTATTAATAGCAATTGCAATTGTCCTAATATTTTTATACTTCATTTTAAGCCAAAAAAGCAGTGGTGGAGCACCCACTAAAAAATAAAGGTTAAAATAAATGGCGCAGACTTTTGTTGAAGCATTGAATATCCTTGAAGGAACAGGTTTTATACAAGTAATTGCGCCTCTTTTATTATTATGGGTTATAATCTATGCACTTTTAGTAAAAAGTAAAACCCTAAAAGAAGATTTATCAGCAGTTGTTGCTTTTGCAATATCTTTTATTGTAGTGTTAAATCCTCTTGCAAGGCAGTTTATAGTTGAATTAACTCCATTTTTTTCAATGTTTTTAATCATAATTCTGATGATAGTTCTTATCTTCCTAATGCTTGGAGCAGGAGAAAAAGATGTCTCATCAGTATTCAAAAGTTCAAGTATTCAGTATATCATAATAACCGTTTCCCTAATTTTTATTTTCATAACAATATCAAATGTTTTAGGGCCGACATTAACACCGGAGAGATACGGCGGTAATGCAACAGATGTTCCAGCAACAACAAAAGATACAATGGAAACACTTACAAACCCGGGATTTTTAGGAGTAATAATCCTTCTAGTAATCTTTGGAACAACAGTTTACACTATTTCCAGAGCAAAATAAATTCTGTCCTATTATAAAAAAAACTTTATTTTAAAAATTCTACTCTGCCTGCCAATGAGATTTTCATTTTCAATGTTTTATTATTTAGAATACCTTATTTTCTCTCGCTTCTAATTTCATTAAGAGCACTTTTAAGTTCTCTCACTGTAGAGGATAATGAAGGAACAATCTGCTGCATAGCTTTTCCAAATGCCTCCATCTCAACATTAACATTATCAATATTTTTGTTTGTCTGAACCTGCTTTTCGGAAATTTCTTCCTTGATTACTTTAATTTGTTCAACAATCTCTTTAATATTCATTTCAATTTCAGATATTCGCTTATTCAATTTCTCCTCTCTTCGCTCAAATCCTTCTATCTCAATGGATATATCTTCCCATTTTTCTTCAATTATTGCTTCAATCAATGCTTCAATTTCATCAGCAGAAAGCGAGCCAGTAACAACTCCCCTTTTTTCAGGCATTTTTCCAGATTCAGGAGTTTCAAAAACATATCCTTCCGGCTTTGCACCCTCTGGCCCTTTTATTTCACTTACTTCCATTTTTTCTTTACTAAATGCATGTTTTGCAGCTGATTCTCCTCCAATACTAGAAATTTCAGTCATTTCTTCCATAGGAGTTTTTATCTCATCACTTTTTGGAAATTGTTTTACAGCAGGCATTTTCGGCTCTTTAATATTATTTTCTTCTTCATTTCCATAATCAGGAGGAAGCCCCCCTCTGTCTTTTGTGCCGACAACTCCGGATTTTATATCTGCCTGCATAAGAGCATTTCTAATTTCAGTTATCTTGTATCCGCCAGCTCTAAGTTCAGTTATAATTTGATTATTAGTAAGCCCCTGTCCCCTCATTGCAAGAATATCATTTACAGGAGTCCTGGTAGATTCACTTGCTCCTTCAGTTTCTTCTCTTTTTTTAAATCTATCAATAAATCCTGCCATCATTCATCATCTTCTTTTTTTAAATTCATTTTTTCAATTCCTTCTATCTTTTTTAATATATTGTCAGCTCTTTTAATTCCAGATTCACCAAAACCAATTCCTTTATCAGATAGTTTAATATCAATCAACTCTTCAATTTCTTCTTTTGATATAAACTTGATAGGATCAAATAAATCAACATATTTCTGCAGAACTAAAACTTCTCTTTTAGTAGCAAAAGACTCGAGTTGTTTTATCATCTGCCTCATTATGTTTTTCATATTATCAATCTCTTTGAAACTTTCATCAGTTTTAATATTGATGTCTTTCATTTCATCTTCAAGAGCCCTTTTATTTTTCATTAATGTATCATTAAGTATTTCCACCTTGTCTCTAGTATTGCTTATAGTCTCTTCAAGAATCCTGAGTCTAGCATTTAACTGCGCCATCCCTTTTGCTAAATTCATATTCTGTGTATTTTGCTTGTCTTCTTCAGGCATATATTAATAAATTTAGTATAATACGCTAAATAAAACTTTTTATCTTGTGATTTAATAAATAAATTTAATGCCAGAGGAAAAGAAAGAGAATCCTCCTTATGAATTGATAAGAGAAGGAACAAAAAGAACAATAGTCATTGATGCACTGCAGGTAATCCAGTATCCTTCAATTGAAGACAATGAATTCTGGATGGGAAGAATAATAGATTTTATACTTGAAACTGGAAGTATAGATTCAGTAGTCCTCTCATCAGACAGAAATTATGTCTACCCGTATGAACAGACAAAAATGTTGAATGAAATAAAAGATTTATTTATCTTTTTAATAAAAGAAAAAAAAGTATTATCTTACAATGCTCTTGGCCCTTATCCAGATACATGCCAAAAATGTTTTGGAGAACGTCTTGGATTTTTAAGATTTAATTTAATGGAACTCTTAAAAAAAGACCCAATAGGTTCTTATGTAGAAATAATAAGAGAAGTCAGAAAACAGAAAATATTTCAAAAAGAAACATCAAACGAACAATGCAAAAAATGTTATTCTTATTACATTGATTTTTTAGACAAAATAAAAGATGAATTTGAAAAAACAACAATAATCCAGCTTGCAAAAGATGAAATAGCAGGCTATGTAATCGGCGACAGAAAATTATACAGAACAATGTTTGAGCCGATGATAAAACCTAACTTTATGTTTACAAGATTAATGAGCGAGCCTCCTTCAAGAGCAATCCAGATGGACTCCTATAATATAAAAAATAATATAGATGTTACAATTTACAAGGTTCACAACAGAATTGAACCTCTCTACCATATTCTCCCTCCAGAATTTAAATTAAAAGATGAAGAATACGGACTTTTAAATGAAGCAAGAGAAATATTAACAAAACATAAACCCAAAGCAGCAGAATTTATAGACCCAAGACAGATGAGGGAAGTATTCTTTAATATATCTAAAGATTTGATAACAGAACTTGCAAAAGACAAAAAAATTGAACTGGCTTATTCTGACTTAATAAAACTCTCAGAAATTCTAGTTCGTCTGACAGTAGGTTTCGGCTTGGCAGAAATAGTTCTCGCTGATTCAAAAGTAGAGGATGTTTATGTAAATGCACCAATAGGATTTTCCCCATTAATTGTAAAACATTCTGACTTTGGTGAATGCAAAACAAATATAATTCCAAGTATAAGAGAAGCAGAAGCCTGGGCTTCAAGATTCAGGATGATTTCAGGACGTCCCTTAGATGAAGCAAACCCAGTTCTAGATACAGAATTAATAACAGAAGATTTCAGAGCAAGAACAGCAATAGTCCAGAATCCTCTCTCGCCCCATGGACTTGCATTTGCATTCAGAAGGCACAGAGCAAAACCTTGGACATTCCCAATCTACATAAAAATAGGATACTTGAATTCCTTATCCGCAGGACTTCTGTGGTTCCTTGTAGACGGCGCAAGAACAATGCTGGTTGCAGGAACACGAGGTTCAGGTAAATCCTCGCTTTTAGGTTCTATTCTGGTAAACATAATGAGAAAATACAGAATAATTACAGTGGAGGACACAATTGAGTTACCTAGTGAATACCTAAGAGGATTAAATTATGATATCCTTTCTCTAAAAGTCCGTTCAGCAATAGTAGGCGAACAGTCAGAAATGTCAGCAGAAGATGGAATCAGAACAACTCTTCGTCTAGGTGACTCCTGTCTTATAGTTGGAGAAGTTAGAAGCAGTGAGGCAAAATCTCTTTATGAAGCAATGAGAGTAGGAGCCTTAGCGAATGTAGTTGCAGGAACAATTCATGGAGACAGTCCATACGGCGTCTTTGACAGAGTAGTAAATGATCTTAATGTTCCTCCAACATCTTTCAAAGCAACAGATATTATCATGATATGCAATAAATTAAGAAGTCCTGATGGACTCAACGAATATAGAAGAGTAACAGAAATAACAGAAGTAAGAAAACACTGGCAGAAAGACCCAATAGAAGAAAAAGGTTTTGCAAACCTAATGACTTATGATGCAAAAACAGACCAGTTGGTTCCAGAAAAAATGTTATTAGAAGGAGAAAGTGAAATTTTAAAATCAATTGCAGCGCGCTCCAAAGAATGGGTAGGAAAATGGGACGCAGTCTGGGAAGATATTCTTCTAAGAGGAAAAGTAATGAGCGCAATATGTGACTATTCAAAGCAGTTGAATTATCCAGAAATGCTCGAAGCTGACTTTGTTGTTTTTTCAAATGATATGTTCCACGAGATATCAAGCGCCATTTCAAAAGAAACAGGACTTCCAGAATCAAAAAGAGTTTTTGAACAATGGGAGAGATGGTTAAAACTTGAACTCAAAAAAAGAGGAAAAACATGACAAAGGAAGACAAGATAAAAGACATAATTTCAAAATATTTCCCAGAAGAAGACACAAAAAAACAGAAGAAAAAGTCAGACAGCACAAGAGAATATAAAATATTTCAGGAAGAATCAAAAACAAAATCAGCATCAATATTTGAAAATCTCTGCAATAAATATGGAAAAATTCTGCCAGTAGAGATGTCAAAAAAAGACAAGGAGAATATGAACAATGCCATAGCAATTCTAAACATGAAGACACGTCCAGAGTATATAATGGGCTTTTCAGTAATCCTCCTTTTTTTAGGAGTTATTCTTACACTTCTTATTTTCGCTCTGACAGGAAATGTCTTATTAATCTTAGGTGCCGGACTTGGAACCTTTGCAGTCTTCAACTATGCAAGAAATTTTCCCTATGCACTTGTAGAAATAAATAGAGCCAGAGCATCCAGCGAAACAGTTCTTGCAGTACTTTACATAGTAATCTTTATGAGGCATACTCCTAATTTAGAATCAGCAGTTCAATTCGCAGCAGAAAATTTGACAGGTCCTCTTTCATATGATTTTAGAAAATTATTCTGGGATGTAGAAACAAGAAAATATGATAACATCAAAATGGCTCTTGATGAATATGTTCTTAAATGGATGGATTATAACCGCCCCTTTGTTGATTCAATTTATTTAATAGAATCCTCAATATTTCAAAGAAATGAATACCGCCGTCTTGAAATGTTAGATAGAGCAATAAACAGAATTCTGGAAGGCTCTTATGAAAATATGTTAAGATATGCAAGAGAACTGCAGAACCCTATAGAAGTTCTTTACATGATGGGAATAATGCTTCCAGTAATGGGGCTTGTTCTTCTTCCAATAGTCAGTATGTTTATGGCAGATTTAGTAACACCTGATTCAATAGTTCTTCTATACAATTTTCTTCTGCCAGGTGTTGTCTTTTTTGTAGGCAGAGGAATCTTGACAAAAAAACCAGTAGGTTTTCCATCTCCAAATATAGACAATCACCCTCAAGTTCCAAAAAAAGGAGAATTCATTCTATTAAAGAATTTTACAATGAAAGCATATATCCCCGCAGTTATCTTTTTCCTTATTTTTCTTATTCCATTTATTTTCTTTTTAGGAATCGGAGTTTTTAATGTTCCAAGCGAACTTTCAGTATACCTAAGTTTCCTTCCAGTAATCGCCTTGTCAGGTTCAATCATAATTTACTGTAAACTTATTTTGAAAGACAGGTGGTATATAAGAGACACAATAATGCAGATAGAATCAAGTTTTGGTGATGCAATTTTCCAGCTTGGAAATAGATTAAGCGACGGACTGCCGGCAGAAATAGCAATAGAAAAAGTTTCAGAAACACTTAAAAAATCCTCTATTGAAGGATTATTTACTTTAATCATCCACAACATAAAAAAATTAGGAATGGATTTAGATAATGCAATATTCAATCCAAAGGATGGTGCATCAAATTATTATCCTTCGCCGTTGATAAAAAGTATTCTAAGAATTCTAATTCAAAGCGCAAAAAAAAGTTCAGAAATAGCAAGTGTGTCAATGATAAACATAGCAAGATATTTGTCAGACATTCATAATATAGACCAGAAAATAAAAGATGTTTTTTCAGAAACATTATCCTCAATGAAATTCCAGGCGGCATTTTTAACACCAATAGTCTGCGGTATAGTAGTAGGACTGACATCAATGATAGTAATTATTCTTACAATGCTGACTTCCAAAATAACAGAAATGGCTGCCCTGTCCGAAGAATTCGGCGGACTCGGACTTGGAACAGCATTTATCTCAGGTTTTTTTGCAATGAAAAATGCTCTGCCCCTTCATATATTCCAGATAGTTGTTGCATTTTATATGATAGAAGTTTCAGTCTTGATTTCCTATCTTCTTTCTCAATTAGAGTCAAGCGGTGACTATATGTCCTTTGCATATTCAACTGTTCAGATTTTAATGATAGCAGCAATAATGTATCTCATTGTCTCATTTGTAACAACATTCATCTTTGCCGGAATGTCAAGAACAGTAGTTACAATAGGAAGTGGAATTGGTGCCTATTAAAAAAGCCCAGGCAGAGGAAGATTTAATTTTTATAGTAGCAATAGGAGCAGTAATGGCTTTGATTCTAGGAATTTATCTTTTCTCTTCAATGAATAAAATCTTAGAAGGTATTCCAAAATGAGCATCATTACATCAAAAACAGCAGATTTTATTCTAGTTGGAGTAGTTCTCGCAATAACAGTTTCATTTGTAGTGGATTTCTCAGATATATTAGGAACTATACAAGGGCCAAACACAGAAAAATTTCCATACATGTTTCCAGTATCAGAAATCTGTGGAAACGGTTTTTCAGTTTTTCCGCCAATGGTAAGTGACTGCAAAGAAGATACAAATGTTCTCTGCCTAAATTGTTTTAATGTTCTAAGCTGCAGTGCAGATATAGATAAATTTGCAAGAATAACTTCTTTCTCAAGTGACTGCGAAACCCAAAAAACAATATTAAAAAATCCAAAAATAGATGATGTAAACACTTCTTGGATTCTCTCTCCTGATAATTTAGAACTAAAATCAGGAGTTCCAGGAATTTCAGGAGAATTTTTTCTAAATCTCTCCAGACACAATTTAGCAGCAGTATCTGAGTGGACAATGCAATACAATGGAATTGACTTATCAACATTAAGAGATTATGCAAATAATGGCAACACCCTAAAAGGAACATTCAAATTTTATCTAAAATCTCCTTCACAAAAACTCTCTAAAGTTGAACTTAAAAAAGAGAATAAAGGTTATGAGTGGAGCGAAACAGAAGGAGAATGCGCAGTAAAACAAGTTGGTACATTTTCTCAAAATGCCTGGAATATGATGAATCTCTCTATAGATTCTTCTTGTTGTTCCAATTGTGATGACTCATCAATATGGGAGGATATCTCTCTAAAATTTACTTTTGAGTCTCCATCAACAACAGAGGAATTCTTTCTCGATGATTTTAAATTTATTTATCCTTTCTCAAAAAATGCATATGTTTCAAAAAGATTTGTAGACTCAAACTATTTCAAGCCAGACTCAGCACTAAACTCAACTCTCTCCTGTTTATTCTATGATTCAAACATAGAATTATACAAGCAAAGCAGTTTTGCTCTTATGACAAATGGTTCTGTTGTTTTTGATATAAATCCAGGAAGCGCCACACTTCTTAAACTCTCAGCATTTGTAGTTCCCAACGTCTACTCAAGTTTAGAAGATAAAGATAATATAACCATCTCTATAAAATCCCCATTATTTTTAGAAAAAATATGTTCCAATATCTTGGTAACTGCATCAAATGATGAAAAAAGAATAGAAGCATTGTGTCCTCCAATTGAAAAAACAGACGAACTCATAACTTTCAATATCTCCTTCATAGATGAGTATCCTTCAGCATTTACATCAATTGCAGTTTATGGAAGAGGACTTGGCGACTCAATTACAGAACCAATAGAAGTAAGAACTTGTAGTAATGAATTGGGATTAGTTTTTAAAGATTATTTTAAAGGTTCTCTATACTCTCTTTCCTGTGATTCAGCATTCAATGTCTTTAATCAGGAAGAAGAGGATATTGATGATGAAGAATTCAACATATATCTAAATGGAGTTCTAAGAAATACAGCAGGACTTGGATTAATTTCAGGACTTTCAGAAGTGATTCTTCCTTTAAAATTAAAAATAGGAGATATGTCAAGCAATCCAGAAACAAAAATAGGACTTAATTTATCAGGAACTCACTCAACAAATGCAGAGTCCATTTATAATTTAACTCCAATATATTATCTAAACAATTTAGAACGTTTTAAAACAAATGACTTGTATTTTGAAAGAGAAAGAGATAATTTATTAGAAAAAAATACAAGTACACCTCTTCACTATGATAATGATTTAAACAATAATAATCTTCCCTCAGTAATATCTCAGGATTTTCCATTTGAACCTTTTGACCCATACTCTTCATTCTACTCAATTAATCCTATATGTAATAACGACGGCATCTGTGATTTCGAAGAAAAATTATACTGTAATATAGAAAATGGTTTTGATGAACTAAGAAGAGATACACAAGGAGGAGCATACTGCTATCTTGACTGCAAATGCATAACAAAAACTTGTTCTCCAAGTTCTCTAATTGATGCAAAAATAATAGATAATTTTGATTATTCTTCAGCAGATAAAGATACATCAAGAATAGCAGTTTACAAAGGAAGTTATCTTCTTCAAAATGATAGACTAAAATTTTCTTTTGAATCAGATGATTTTTCAGCAGTATCAATTAAAGATTATTATCCTTGGACAGTAAAATCAAACAAAGATAGAATCTCCTTCAAAATACAAAATTTAGAAACTTTAGAAAGTATGTCAAATCAAGCAGAGTATCAAACAGCACACTATTTCTATAACTATTCAGCACTCATCTTATCACCAGAAATCTTTGATGAAAAACCTCTTCCAAATTCTCTTGTAAATTCAACAAATTTTAAAAATAATTATTTAGGTATTTCAACAGAAAATTACCTTACAGGCAGAAGAGCATTAGTTTTTTCAGGAGAATATGAAGCAAATAAAGATAATATAGGATACTTATCCTACAGCTTCACAAGTGCAGAAAACAAGAAAATTTACAATAATGATGTTTTAGGTTTCTGCGAAAATTATACAAAATCTTATCCTTGCAGTTTAGGACTCTTCTTTACAGACGGTTCATTTGAATATTTTGGCGCAGAAAAATGGAGTGACGATAATAAGGACGGCTGGAGCTGTTTTTACAATTCTTTGAACAAACACATAGGAAAAAGAATAGAACACCTTGAATTAATGCAGAATGTTAAATTAACTTCCACCATGGATTCCTTTGAATGTTTCTTTGATAACATAACAATAAACGGACTCTTTGCAGCCTGCAGTCCTTGTGAATCAAACTGCTTCTATAACATAACAGAAGCAGAAAAATCAATAACAACTGAAATATTTAGAGAAGATGTAATATCAAAAGTTTATGTAGAGAATCACAAAACTCCTTCAAATGTTAACATTGACAGATTTACATATCCATCAAGAATGGTCTATTATGTTGAGGATATGAAGTACACAGAACCATTTTGCAGTTATGAATCAGAAAGTTTCTCAGATACATCTAACTACCAAGCACAAGGAATTTCAGATTTCTCAAGCATAACCACAGACAACTGTATTCTAGTTGATTCCTGTGACTACAAAACTCATTACTTCTCAAATAATATAGATGTTTCAATAACAGATGAAACAGGAACAGAATATTTCTCAGATGACAATAACTGTAGAAAACTTGCTCTCCCATCGTCAGAAACAGAATACTCCTGTCTAATTTCAAGTTTCAAAATCAAAAAACAAGGAACTTCTCTAAGAACAGTAAATTCAATACCTTTTGACAAGTTAGATTTAAAGAATTGCGGGAATAGATGTTATCCGCTTTCAATAAATTTCTATGTAAATACCTATAATGATTCAACAGGAAGTTTTTCATTAGATGAAATAAAAATCATATCTGAAGATTAATTGTTTGCAAAATTTCCACCCTTCAAATCAGAAACAAATACTCATAATATCGCAATAACAATTTTTAATAATTAAAATCAATTCAAAATATTGCAGTGAAAATAGTCTACTTAATTGCAGCAATTTTAGCAGTATTTGTAGTTGGTTTTGTTTTACTGCAATATACAACATTTATTCAGCCGTTTGAAGGAATGGACTGTGTCCAAGCATTATCTTTCAGAAAAAGTGTTCTTGGAGTAAGCGGTTTTGCAGGGGATATAATGCAGGTAACAGCAAAAGCACAATTACTAAAAGGAATGCTCCCTTCAATTTCTTCCTGTTCTCTTGATGTAGATACATATGTAATTGATGATGATACATACAAAAACATAAATGATGCATGTTTTAATTGCGCTGCTGTCTTTGCATCAAAGCAGGATATTATCTATAATTTAGCAGATTCAATAACCTCCTGCTGGGAAAAATTCAGAGCAAAAGGAATGGAAGATTCAGATGGAATGCTTTTCTACGATAAAAATCCATATGAATGTAAAATGATACGCCTCTATCTTGGAAAAGAATCCATAAGCATAGGCAGAGATTTAATAAATAATACTTTAATTCACGGAGTAAAATCCTTTGGAACAGTAAGCAACCAAAGTTATTCTTCAAAAGATTTAGTAATTAATGGACTGGACAGAATATATTTCCGCCACGCAAGTGCAGTAGAACAATTAAGCACAACTCCAACAGCATCTTTTGAACCAACAACAACATATGGCATTAAAAAATCTTACTTTGATGATTCAGGGACTCTTCAAATAGATATTAATGAATTAATCAAATCAGAATCTAATTGGGAGGGTAATTATGATTTTTTCAATTATGACTCAAACGGACAAAAAATAAATTATAATCTTGCCTTGGCAAATGAGTATTATGATATGAATCTAACAGGCAATGTAACTCTCTTAATTGCCTTCGGAGATTATTATCAATACGAATCCCTTCCAGGAATAAATATAAACAAAATTGTCGATTATGTTCAAGGTGCTCCTATTAATTGGATTGTTTCAATAGGTTTAATTGTTGGCGGAACTTTAGCAGCAATTTATGGTGGGCCTATTGGAATAGGATTAGGAATAGCTATGATAGGAATAGGTATTGGGGGCATAACAAATTTATTTTACCAGCCAACCACATTTGTAGAATCTTCAAAAGCAACATCAGTTGCAGGCTGTCCTCCAGGTTCCACAAACTGCAACTTCTTCAACTGCCTGGCAGTTCCAAGTGCAGATGTATTTGAAGAAAAAGACAGAATAATTGTCTGTACATACAATGATTTATACGAAACAGATGTTTCTTAAAAATTTATAAAAATTTATATTGTCTTTTTTCCTAATTCTAATTTATGCAGGAGGACGAAAGCCAAAAGCAGAAAAGCATAATTCTATCCTTTGTAGTAATTTTGGCAGTAACAGTCAGTGTTTTTTTATTAATGTCAAGCCGTCTTTCAAGCGAGGCAGGCGGAATGTTAGGACAAGCCTTTACAGGACTTCAAATGGAGATACGCGGACTTATGATAACAAGAATATTATCTTCAGTCTCATCAGCAGGATTTGGTGGAACAGCAGATTTTGCAGCATTCCTTCTAATAGAAAAAGGCTGGGGGCTTTCAATGCCTCCTTTATACGAAACAACCTGTTCAGCAAATACATCTGAATCAGCAGCAAAATGTATAGTGGAAATGGTTTCTGACTGCTACAAAAGATACGGCAGTGGAAAAAGAGACCTCTTTATTGGAAGACAAATAGAAGCACAAGACCTTAGCGGTTTAGTTTACGACAAAACATATTATGATTTTAGCATTCCCTGCGCAGTTGTCACTCTCTCAGATTCAAATTTAGTTTCAATCACAGAATTAGAGAATTTTTATTCCTCTTATAAAATAACAACAGGAAATAAAACAGGAGATGGAGAAGTATTAACATATAAAGAACTTATTGGAAAACCATCTTTAACTTCCTTTGTTGATTTTAGTGCAGATAAATCCGGACTTTCTCTAAGTGACAGTCCTCTTGTAATCAAAATAAAATTTGTAGATAGAATAGGGGATTCAACAGGAACAGGAGGTTATCACGGAATGGAGAATCTCTGGAATGCCCAATGGACCCAATATTTTACAGGAGGAGTAGTTAGATTGGCTCTTTGGTATGAATGCATAGAGGACTGCCATCAGACAAAAAATGATGCAGAGAGAACAAACAGAAACACAGACAGAGTAGTTCTCTGCCTGGACAGCAGATAGTAAAAACTAAAAACAAAAAAAAGAATGAGTAATCAAATGAAAAACAAAAAATCAGAACTTGTAATAAACGAAGCCTTAGGTTGGATTCTTCTTGCAGTTTCAATAGTAGTAATGATAATCCTATTCATAATGATAGCAAAAAGAGGCAATATCTACTTAGACAAATTAAAAAGCTATGTTGCATTTTCAGAGGCAGCAATATGAACAAAAAAGCAGTATCCGAACAGATGATTTGGATTATAATCTCAATCCTGCTTGGAGTTGTAATAATTTTTCTTTACCTCTCAACAGTATACTCTCCTTCAAAAACAGGCGATGTAATGACATCTGTCTTTGATGTTTTTGATAAAATGGTGACAGGCGGATGAAAAAAAGTTTTGAAATGCCTTTAGAATATATTTTTTCAATATCAATAATTCTAATTGTTGTAGTTATTCTAATCCTAATTCTAAATCCTGGACTTTCAACTTCTTTCTCAAAATTAAAAGATATGACATTTGAAAGCTCTCAAAACCAGACAGAATTAATAAAAACAAAATGCACAAGCACCTGTTCTTCAATTGATAAAAATAAATTAATCTCCGAAGTAAAAAATGATTATTGCAGAGATTACTGGAAAGTTGATAATGTTATAGTTCATTGTGATGATTATCTTGACTGTTCTGTAAAAGATGGAGCAATTGTATGTTAAAAAAATCCACAGTAGGAATTGAAATGTACATAGTAGCCTGTTTAGTAATGGGGGTAATTGTCTTTGTTACAATAACTTTAGCATTTAACATAAATTGGACTTCTTACTTAAATAAACTAAAAACAACATCAAGAACAGTCACTGGAAGCGAACCAGATGTAAGAGGAGCTCAGTATCAATGCGAACTTAGATGTTCATCAATATTTAGAATATCAAAACCAGAGGACTTGAAAAAAACATCATACTGTACTTATGTTGCGAATATAAATAACGAACCCCACAGATGTTACAGTTCAGAAATAATCGGCTATGAATGTATTGTAGTTATAAACAACATGAATTACAAAATAACTTCTTCAGACTGCGAGTAATTTAACGAAATTAATAAAAAAAACATTAAAATAAATCCTTTTCAGTTTTCAGGCATAAAAAGATAGATAACTCTTCTTCAAAACAACAAACCTTTAAATTGTAATTAAGATATCCCTTATTAGATAACTTTTTTATTCACTCATTCTTTAAATTATACTAATGAAAACAGCAGTAACAATGCCCATATCAATAATAGGTACTTTAATCCTTCTCTTAATTGTTTTTGTAGTAATAATTGTCTCTTATTCAGGAACATTTTCAGGTTATTGGAACAAATTTATGAGAATATTTGGAATAACAACAGGCCCCACATCTCTCAAAGCCTGGCAGATAAAATGTTCCCAGTTCTGCCAGACACTAGACGGACAGTTTGAATCAGAAACAGATTTAATGATATCCCTTTCAAACTACTGTACTTTTGTTGTAGATACAGAAGAATTTGGCGGAATAAAACTAGATTATTGCTATAAAGAGGATGGAGATGCATTAGTTTATTATTGTGAAATTTATCTATCAGACGGCTCAACAAAAAAAACAATTGATTGCACATGAAAAAATCCCAAGGAATGCCCATTGAAATTATAGTGACAGCAATTATAGTAGTCATAGTTGTTGCAATATTAGTAATTGCTTTTTCAGGAGGATTCTCAACAACTTTCAAAAAATTAAACATATTTGCAAACGAGCAGACAATGGAGGATACAGAATATATGAAAAGCCAGTGCAGGCAGGCATGTATCGCTCTTAGAAATTCAAAACTTTCTTCACTAACTGAAGCAGCAAATTCAGAATACTGTTCTTTAAGATGGGATACAACAGGACTTGGAGGAATAAGAGGAGACAGTTGTCTAGATGATGGTACTTCAAATACTGTAGATTCTAAAGATGACATAATTTTCATTACCTGCCCTCTAGATATATCCCCAGATAATAACTTTAATTGTATGAGGTAAAAAAATGAAAAAATCCCAAGGCATGCCCATAAATATTGTATTAATTGGAGCAGCAGCATTAATAACACTGGTAATTCTTGTCTCAGGTTTTTTTATGGGCTTTGGAGGAGCAGGAGAAAAATTAAGTGAGTTAGTATCAGGAAGTCAGGCAGGACAGTCAGACATAGAAGCATACAGGGTAAAATGCCAAAGCTACTGCAGAGAATTAGACGGAATGCTTTCAAAGCCAATAGATGCAAAAGATTATAACTTCTGCACAAAAACATTTCTGACAGATAATCACTGCTATAGAGATAGTGCCATTACAGATGATGACGAACTTGTTGTTTCCTGTTCAGTTACATTAGTTTCCGGCTCATCAAGGCAGATAACAGAAAATTGCTGTAGTCTTGGAAGTGAAGCTTTATGTCCATAAAGTTCTTATTCTAATTTTGTTTATTAAAAATTAATGAAATCCCAAGGAATCCCAATAGATATTATAGTCATTGCAGTAATTGGACTTATTGCTTTAGTTGTTGTAATTGGAATGTTCTACGGAAATTTTTCATCTGTCTTTGGCAGAATGTTTTCATTCCAGGAATCTTCAACAGGTTCAGGAATAGAAACAATCCAAAGCACCTGCATTCAATACTGCAATTCAATTCCTGAATTTTCAACATTAGATGAATTCCAAAGTTCAAGATTCTGCACAGCAAAATTTGACACAACAAAATATAATGGTATACCAAATGACCACTGTTATGATGGAGAAACTGATGAGAAATTAAAAGTACCTTGCAACATAAAATCCTTTACATCAAGTAATTGTAAAATACCTGCCTCAGCACCTTGATATTTACTGAATAAATTAATAGAATACTTTTCTCTTTATACAAATTAATATAACTCCAAATCTAAACTTTTAAATACTACTTTTTATTATTAGATTATTATGAAAAAAGCACAAGGATTACCTCTTGATTTACTTGTTGTTGGAACTTTAGCAATCTTAGTCTTAGTAGTTGTTGGCGGTGCCTTCATGGCAGGAGGTTCCAATATCTTTGGTGGAATTGCATCATTCTATGGTTCTCAAACCGGCGGAGCAGAATTAAATAATTACAGAAATCGCTGCAATCAGGAATGCAATAATTTAAAGATGACAACTTATGATTCTGAACTTGCTGCAGAAGAAGCAGCAAAAAACAGCTTGTTCTGCAGTTTAAATTGGGATACAACTAAATTCAGCGGAGTAAAAGAAGACTATTGTTATGAAGGAGATACTGGAACAGAAAAAATAAAATTAACCTGCACCATAAGTTACTTGTCAGGAACATTACCCATTACTTCAAATATCTGCTAAAATTAATTCTTCCCTAACCTTTATATTTCCACAATTTTTTCTTTTAATAATGAATTCCAAAAAAGCAGCAATAGAACTCTCAACAAAAACAATTATTATCGTTGCTTTAGGTGTTGTTCTCTTCATCTTCTTAATAATGTTCTTGTTATCTTATTTCCCGCAGACAACTAATTTTGTAACACAACTTAGAACATCTTTAATTCCAGATTTAACCGAAATAATGGAAGGAACATGAGCACAGAAGAAAGAAGCATTTCGCCTTGGGTTGCAGTTTTATTTGTAGCAATTTTATTTCTTTTATTTATGTCCTTATTCCTAAAAGGCATAGGCAATGTAATCAGCGCCCAGTATGTACAAAATCTTGAATTCTGGAGAGAAACATTTATGTCAGTCTGCACCCAGAATGAATTCCAAAACATAAGAAATGCTCCTCTTCTTGAAGGAACTTATCTAGCATTAGTTAAAGGTGATGGAGTATCTTTTCAAGCATTTAACAAAGAATGCTACAATACTTTATGCCTTTGTATGTTTACAAATTCATCGCAAAAAAACAATCTTTTAGGTTACTCAGATATCTACAATTTAGCAAGCCAAGAATTTGATAAACGGGATGATAGTAACAAAGTAATTAAAAATTCAGTTATTTACATGCCAAACATTGCAACACTGGAATATGGTTTTTTTGATTATGATGATTATGAAAAAAACATATCTGACTGGACAAATTTCTTAATGAAGGAAACTGATTTTGAATATTATAATATTATAGGTTGTTTTTCATTAATAAAATTAGGCTGTAACACCTGCGAAAATTATGAAGAAGCATTGCAGAAT
>CAZVOT010000009.1:0-21013 GCA_964628775.1 Candidatus Woesearchaeota archaeon | reverse complement strand
GCAGTTAACGATGCTCCAGTTGTATCAACTTCACTTCCAGACATAAACATACAGGAAGATTACAATAATAATGAGTGGTTTTTATATGAAGAATTATCCAATTACTTTGGCGATGTTGATAATGAAAATTTAATATTTTCAGTAGAATCAAACTCAAATTCAGAAATAATTACTACTAATATAACAGGAACAAAACTTTACTTAAAAGCAGAAAAAGATAAATCAGGAGTATCAGACATAACAATAAGAACATCTGATACTGAATTATTTGTTTTAGATACTTTTAGAGTAAATATAAACAATGTAAATGATGCTCCGGAATTTATCTCAAGTTTAGCAAGTGAAACAACAAATGTAGGAAGCAATGTATTATTTACAATAAATTGGTTTGATGTTGATAATAATGCCGTTAATATTGATGTCTGCAATGACAGTTCTTGTATTCTTCATTATTGTTCAATATCCTCAACATTAACTAGTCCAGACTTCTGTTATTATACCGCACTTCAGACAGACAATTCTGCAATGAATTATTGGATAAAAATAGATGATTCATTTACTTCTAGTATATTTACTCCTGAAAATAATTTATTCAATATAAATCACGCTCCAAAATTATTTTCAATTCCAGATATTTATTTTGATGAAGATACTTTCAATAATTCAATTAATTTATTAGATTATACTTATGATTTAGAAGGTTTTGATAACATAGCATTTTCAATGGTTGAAAATGATAACATAGCAGTAAACTGGTTAGGAGATACTATAAAAAGCATAGCAAGATTTACCTCCAAAATAATAAATTGGTTTGGAGAAACAGTAATTAAGATAACTGCAGTTGATAAATATGGACTTTCAGATGAAATTGATGTTAATGTTATAGTAAACTCAGTAAATGATGCTCCGGAAATTCAAAGTTTTAATCTAATTGAATTTAGCGAAGACACAGATTATATTCTAAACTTAAGCAAGAATGTAATTGATGTAGACAATACAGCTCTTGAATTAATATGGAATGTACTAGATTCAGGAGAATTAAACACAGAACTTCTGGATTTTGAGACATTAAAAATAAGTTCTATTCAAGAGTGGTTTGGAGAAAGCTCAGTTTCAATAAGTGTTTCAGACAGTGAATATCAAGATGTAGACAATATAGCAGTTAAAGTTCTTCCTGTAAATGATGCTCCTTACCCAATCAAATCTTTCCCAGAAATAATATTTAATGAAGATGAATCTAACTCAACATTCTACTTGTTTGATTACTTTGGAGATGTAGACAACAGCACAAGTGAATTGATTTTTAGTTATGTAGGAGGAGATAAAATCTCAGTTTATCCTCTTGAATCCAATTTCCTTAATTTCACATCAGCAGAAGATTTCTTTGGAACAGAATACTTTACTCTGCAGATTTCAGACGGAGAATATATAATAGAACAGGATAACATAGCAGTTAAAGTTCTTCCTGTAAATGATGCTCCTATACTATTATCTTCAAGCACGAATAAAAAGAACTTTGAAGTCGGAGAGACAGTTGAATTTATAATAAACTGGCTTGATGTTGATAATTCAGAGATAAATATAAGTGTATGCAGAGATTCATTATGTACAGAATCATTCTGTTCATTATCAGATGAATCCTCAAATCCATCAATCTGCAGTTATGAAATTATTGAAGAAGATCCTACAAGTATGAGTTATTGGATAAACTTAAGTGATTTAGAATCACAAACAACACCCATATTTAACGGTTCTTTTCAAATTAATCACAAACCAGTAATTTTAGAATTACCTCATTTATCATTTAATGAAGATGAATCAGGAGAATTTGATTTTTCAGAATACTTTACAGACATAGATAATAATTCACCATTTACTTGGAGGCAGACAGGAATAATTGATAATATAGCAGTTTCATTTATTGGAAACATTGGAACATTTAATGCAAAAGGAAATTGGACAGGAAATGAAAATGTTCAGATTATATTAAATGATTCTTTTGGCTCAGAAGATACTAATTTTATGAATATAACTGTCCTTCCTGTAAATGACGCTCCTTACTTAATCAAATCTTTCCCAGAAATAATATTTAATGAAGATGAATCTAACTCAACATTCTACTTGTTTGATTACTTTGGAGATGTAGACAACAGCACAAGTGAATTGATTTTTAGTTATGTAGGAGGAGATAAAATCTCAGTTTATCCTCTTGAATCCAATTTCCTTAATTTCACATCAGCAGAAGATTTCTTTGGAACAGAATACTTTACTCTGCAGATTTCAGACGGAGAGTACATTGCATTTGATAATGTAGCAGTAACTGTCCTTCCAGTAAATGATGCTCCGGAAATATCCAGTATTCCAAGAATAATATTCAATGAAGATGAAGTAAACATAACTGATTTAGCAGTATATACTTATGATATTGATAATTTAACAAGCCAGCTATTTTGGAATCTACTAAATTCAGATAATATTGCAGTTTTATTTAACAACCATATAGCAGAATTCTCATCAGCAGAAAACTGGTTTGGATTAGAAATAATAAACCTTAGTCTATCAGATGGAGAATTTATTGCAGAAAAAGAAGTAGAAATAGAAGTTCTTCCAGTAAATGATGCCCCAATAATAACAGGCTTTGACTTAGTAGAATTCAGTGAAGATTCAAGTTATTTATTGAATTTAAGCGAATCAGTTTATGATGTTGATAATTCATTAAGTGAATTAATATGGGATATAGTTGATTTTGAAAATGTATCTTATGATTTCTTGACTAATGAACTTCTAAACATAAGTTCAAACTTAAACTTCTTTGGAAATGGATTTATTGAATTAAATGTCTTTGACGGAGAACATTATGATTTTGGCAATATAGCAGTTAAAGTTCTCCCAGTAAATGATGCTCCGGAAATACGATACTTTTCTCTAAACAATGAAAATGACTTTTACATAAATGATAATATTGCAATTACTGTTGAAATATTTGATGTAGATACCAAAGATTATGAAGTTTCATATTCAATAAACGATTCTTCTGAAATAGGGTATACAGGAATATTTTCAGAAAGCGAATGTGAAAATAATATATGCACTAAATATATTGAGCCTGTGTCTGGATATAAAGGCAGATGGTACTATAATGTAAGCGTATTTGATGGAGAATACAACATAAACAGTCCAGTAAAAGAAATAAATATGTTAAACACTGCTCCAAGCAAGCCAATTCTCACATCAATATTAGAACCAATTCATGCAGTACTTGTAAATTTATTCTGGCTTGCTGGAAATGAACCAAATACAGAAGATATAATTTATAATGAATATGAATTCTCAGATAATTTTGATTTTAGTAGTTTAATTTCCTCTTATAATCCTTCTTTATCTCCAATTGAACAGGAAATAACAGAAGCCAATAAATTCTATTATTGGAGAATGAGAACATGCGACTTCTTTGACTGTTCTCTTTGGGAGAATGAGTCATTTTATGTACAGAACAATGAACCAATTGCAGTAATAAATGATATCCCTGAATTCCAGTACAGATACACACCTATTCTTTTCAATGCATCTGACTCAATTGATTTAGATGATGAATTATCTTATTTATGGGATTTTGGAAATGGAAAAAATAGTTTAGATGCAGTTTTAAACTACAATTACACAGAACTTGGATTATATAATATATCTTTGAATGCAACAGATTTATTCACAACAAACACTACTATAACTCAGATTGAAATTATAAATAATATTCCTACTCTTGAAGTTAGTCAGGATAAGGAAGAAGCGTATAGAAACGAATTAATTACAATTTCAGCATATTCAGAAGATTTTGATGATTCAGTGCTTTATTATAACTTCTCAACAGAAGGATTTTCACAGTATGAAACAGATAATACTGCTGTTTTATCATATTCAACTCTAGGACTAAAAACAATTTATGTTAGTGTAGATGATACTTATGATACTAATTCAACAGAAGTTTATGTAAATGTTTTCAACAGAAACCCAATTATTGAACCAGTAGAAAACATTACTGTCAATGAAAATGAGACAATAATCCTATCTCCAGAAGTTTATGATGATGATAATGATGAATTTAACATAACATATTCTGGATGGATGACTTCAAATACTTACAAAACAAATTATCAAGATTCAGGAAATTATGAAGTAGTAATATCTGCAGAAGATATCTTCGGAGGTTATTCAAATCAAACAGTTTACATAACAGTAATTGATGTAAATACACTTCCAATAATAACAAGTTATCTTCCTGATAACAACACAGAATTATTTGAACACTCAACAATTCCTGTTAATTTTACATCTTTTGATGAAGACGGCGATATTAATTATTTTGAAATTTACTTGGATAATCTAAAAGTTTCAGATGATAATGAATTTATCTGGCAGACATCTTACCAATCAGCAGGAATTCACAACATTACTTTCTTTGTCTCAGATGGAAAAGAAACTCAAGCAAAAGAAGTATTTTATAATATTCTTAATATAAATCTTCCACCAGAGAATCTTACTATAATAGAACCTTCAGGAAATTATTATGTAACTGATGAACCAATATCTTTTATTGGAACAGCACAAGAACCAGATTATGATGAATTAACTTACTTCTGGAACTTTGGAGATGGAAACCAAGTAAAAGCCCAGAATACAACCCACATTTACTTGAATGAAAGCGATTACTTAATTACTTTAACAGCAAGTGATGGATTATTAAATTCAACAAAATCAAAGAATATCCATGTAAATGAAAAAGTAACAAAACCAGACATAGAGAATTTAACTTATTCTCCCAGTCAAACAATTTATCATAAAGAAAGTATAGATATTGATGTAGATGTATGGGATAAAAATGGAATAAATACAGTATTCATTGATTTCTATGGTTCAAATCTAACAATGAATAATATTTATGGAAATAGATACAAATATGGATTTGTCAATGCACCTATAGGGATTTATTCATTTACAATATATGCAAATGACTCATACGGAGAAATAAATTCAATACAAGGAAGTTTTACTGTTCTTTCAATAAATGGAACAATAACAGGACTAATTACTGATAAAGTAGGTGAAAAATTAAACAATGTAAAAATTTCAGTTGATGGATTATCAAACTATTCCCAATCAGATGGAAAATATTACTTAACTCTTGAAAAAGGAAATTATATAGTAAATGCAGAAAAATCAGGATACTTAAGCCAGTCAAAAAATACTGAAATAAAGATAAATCAAACAACAATTGAAGACTTTTCCTTAGAAAAAGAAATTGATGATATTAAAGTAGGAGAGATCCAGTTTAGCAGAAACACAGACATAATAGAAAATGATAATATAATAATAAAATCCAATATAACAAATGAAGGAAACAAAGAACAGAACATAAATGTCTTATTTTATGTTGATAATATTCTAAAAAATACAAATCCTGTTTCATTAAATGCAGATGAAACAAAAGAAACATCATTTAATTGGATTGCAGTAGAAGGCAGTCATTTAATCACTTTAAATGTAACTCCTTTACTTTATGAAACAGATATAGTAGACAATTCAAAAACAAAATCTGCTTCAGTTTACTCTTATGATGAAGTATTATTTGTTGATGTTTTGGCTCCAGATACCCAGCCAAGTTCTGTATTCAAGACATTTGCTTCAGTTTGGATACTGCCTGAAAGAACATTAGATAATGTTGAAATGTCAATCTTTGTGCCAAGTCCTTATATTACTCTCAATGGAACAGAATCAAAAGACAAAATAATTGAAACAGTTGATCCTTATGAAGGCGGGAGTGTATTCTGGTGGACAAATTCAACAATAGAAGGAACCTTCCAGATAAATGTCTCAGCATTTAGCGAAGTAATTGGAATAGATACAACAGAAGTTCAGGAGCCCCACTCTCCAATTCTCGATATACAGATATCAGCTCCGCCTTTCTATGTAAAAAACAGGCATTACAATGCAAGAGCATACATAAGCAATTATGGTAATGAAAGTGCAGTTAATTGTACAGCAAAATTAATCCTCCCAGCAGAAATACAAACAGTTGATGATACAAATGTCTTCTTAGGAGATATAGACTACCATCTTGGAAATAACACTATTGAACAAAATTGGGATGTTTATTCATCAGTAACAGGGGCATTTTCAATTGATGCAACAGTAGATTGTACTGGAGAATCAGCATCAGATAAATCAGAATCAAAAACAATAACAGGAAAACCTAAATTAGATTTATACTCCAATAATATAAATGCAGATGTTGATGAATTATTTACAATTTCTCTTGATACAAAGAACTCTGGAGAAGTGTCATCAAATAATGTCGCATTAAGTATAGTTCTTCCTCCTTCAATTACTTTATTAGATTCAAGAAACACATTTTTATCTTCAATAGCAGTAAATGAAACAAAAACAAGTTATTTTGATGTAGTAGGTAATATAGAAGGAAGTTTCACATTTAAATTAACTGCAATTGATGGAGAAAATAATTATAATGAAACATCCTATACAGCAGTTTTATCAAAGAATATAATTCATGATATTTCTTTGGAAATTGTAAGATACAATTCTACTATAATAAAAGGAAGTATTGCAGAAATAACAGCAGAAATAAAAAATCTGGGCAGTACATCTGAAAGTAGTGTTGAGATTCTTCTCCTTGACAAGAATAATATATTAAAAGAATTAAAAACAATCTCATTAGCTCCATTTGAATCAAAATTAGTCAGTTTCTTATTGGATATAGCTGAAAAAATGATTGAACTTTCTGTAAGAATAAGACAAGTTAGCGGAGAAACAAATCTTGGGAATAATGCAAAAAATATTTCCATAGAAACAGTTCCAGTAATAAATATATCTGCAGATAATACTATCTCCTTTGAATTTGAAGAAGGAAAAAATCAGGAAGAGACAGTAGAGATTTCAAATCCAAACAATGAAAGTGCCATAAATTTAACTATTTCATCAGAAGGCAGAGTAACTGCAAGTCCTTCATTTTTCACAATAGCACCAAACAGCAAAGTTGAAGTTAAATTAAAAGCATCAGCAGACAAAGAAGGAAATTATTTGGATAAACTGACAATTTCAGGATTTAACATTGAAAAAAGAGAAATAATTGCAAATATAAAAGCATCAAAAAAACCTTCTATACTCGGAAACTTGTTTGAAGTCAAGAAAGCAAGCGAACCAATAACTAATTTTGTAAATGTTCTGGATAATCTGATAATCTTCATTGGAAACCAGACTTCAATTTTCATAAATGAATTTGATGTTCCTAATTTGAAATTAAATATATCTGGAATACCAGAAAACTGGCTTTCAGTAAAAACATTCACATCAAACAGATTAAATTTCAAAACTTATGCTTATTTATTATCATTATCAATACCAGAAGATGAAAAAATAACTGGGAATTATACTCTTGAAATAACTGCGTATAATGAAGAGGGATTTTACAGAAAAAAAGAAATATCTCTTAGAGTAATTAAAGAAAGCGATTTATACAAATTAATTAAAAAACAAGTTTATGATATTCCAGAAATTCCAAAAGAAGAGAGATTTATAGAACTTGGAAAATTAAGTGAATTAAGTAATTTATCTATTGAAAGAAAAGCAAAAATAAATACAAACGAATCAACAATAGTTCTTGGAATAAAGAATAATAACAATTTCACTCTTTATAATATAACAATATATGAAATAATCCCAAAAAGTATTGCAAACAGTACTGCTTACTTGGATTTTAATATAAATCCAAATATGATAATAGAAGATGACCACCCTAAATTAGCCTGGTTATTCAAAGAATTGAAAGAAAATGAAACAATAAATATAGAATACAGAGTAAAAAAAGAAGTAACTAACCAGATGTTAAACTCCTTGCAAGCACCAGCAGTTTTTTCATATGAATCTGTTCCAGAAAACATAACTGTCATTGAAGATGGAGAAAAGGATGAGGTAAAAGAAGAAAACAAAAAAGAATTCTCAATAACAGGAAGAGTAATTCAAGTTCTAGACACAGTTTCTTCAAAAAGAGGGATAATCTTCACAGCAATTATAGGAATAATCTCTTTGCTTATAATAAAAAGATTTGGAAACAGCATATTAAAAGTTATCATGCTTTTTGGTGTAATATCTGTATTCAGTATATTATCCGGAATAAGTTTTGTATTCAACATAATCAAGAAAATTGTATTGGCTCCTTTTAGATTAGCAAAGAGGATTATATTAAAAGTATATTATGGACTGAAAAGAATAGCAGAAGCAATTGTATTGGTAATAAAAACAATAATCAAAGGAGCAGTAATCCTAACTTTAGTAGTTTTCAATTTAATCAAAAGAACTATACTATTCATTGTAAAAGTGATTAAAACAATTATCTTTGGGATAATCAGTATAATTGTTTTAATTGCAAAAGCTTTAGTTTATGTTGTAAAAACAATTTTCAATTTATTAAAAAGAATGCTCCTTGCAGTAATTAATTTAATAAAAGCTGTTATTGGAGCAGTAATATTAGCATTAACCATTGCAGTTTCATTCATAACAAGCATAGTATATGCAGTTTATAGAACAGTAAAACTAACATTAATGGGGGTATACAGAGCTTTGTATAACATCGCTGTAAAAACAACTCTTTTAGTAGTAAATATATTAATTGCTGTTAAAAAAACAATACTCTTTATCTGGAAATGGAAAATACCTAAATATCAGAAAACAAAAGCAAAGATACTCATAAATAGTGCAATTCCAAATTATTTCATTAGAAAAATGAGAAACAAGAGAGACAGAAGAATGATGAAAATCACAAGAAGAGAAGAAACTTTAAATAAATTAATATCTAAATATCAGGCAAGATGACTTTTAAGAGATTTATTTTAGTATTCAGGATAAATTTTTAGAGAATTTACCCCGATGCTCTGCATCGGTTGGGATAAATCCATTTTCTTTTGTACAGTAATTTCTGTTCAGATGGCAGGCTTGAAAATTACTTTTCAATTCTGAAAATAAATCTAATTAATCCAAATAAAAAAATATGCTGCCAACCAGAGTATAGAAATTTACTTTACAAGTATAGATAACTCTCTGCTCTACAGAGGTTGGGAGATTCATTTTTCTTTTTGTTTAAATATCATTTTATTTTTCCATTGCTTTCTTTTTAAGTTCTCTTGGCATTAACTCAATAGCATAGCGAAGTGCTGTTCTTGGCATTCTGTTTTTATTCTTCATAACATAATCAAAAACCTTCAATCTGTTTTTTCTGCCAGCTTCTTTTAGCAGCCAGCCATATCCTTTTTGTACTAAATCATCTCTGTCAAGAAGTAATTTGTCGGCAATGTAGAATATATCTTTTAAGAACATACCTTTTTTTGCAGGTATTATCAAAGAAACAGCAGAAGCTCTTCTTAACCATCTGTTTTTTGATTCAGTCCATTTTTTAAGTCTTGATGCTTCTTTTGGAAATTCCACAATAAAATCTTCTAATGTGTGATTAGAGAAGCTGTCGCATTTTGCCCAGTTGTTTATATACTTTAAAATCCATTTTTCAAATATTTTTATGTCCTCAGGCTCAAATTTTTCTTTTAAATTTGGCAGAATAAAACAAGCAATAAATGCTTCTTCCATATAATTTGATTTAAAAAGTTCCTCACAAATAGAATAAATCTCTTTTTTGCCGAGGTTTTTTAATTCAACCCCGTATTTTTCTGCAATTTTTCTAACAAGTTCGTTTTTACGCCGTACACTTTTATGTTCTCTTTAAAAAATCTAGAACTTCCATTCTTTGTCTTTAAATCAATATTCTCTTTTAACTCTTTTCTTATTTCTTTTATAATATTGTCCATTACATTCCCTTCAGTATTTTTATTCTCTCATCAATATCTGGATGAGTAGAAAGAAGATTCTCCATTTTCTTTGAATTAAAAGGATTTACAATAAACAACTGTTCTGCCCCCTTGCTTACTTCTAAATCTTTCCTATTCTCTTTCTTTATTTTAATAAGAGCAGAAGCCAAGCCGTCAGGATATCTAGTTAATTTTACAGCACTTGCATCAGCAAGCAGTTCTCTTTTTCTTGATGTCATTAAGTAAATTAACCTGACAAGTATGGGAGCAATAATGGCTAAGATTATACCAGCTATAATAATCAAATAATTCCTTTTTCTTCTTTCAATATTATGAAATCTCATAGAACGCAGAAATATCTCAGACAAGAAAACAACACTGCCTACAAGAATAGCAGTTAGAGTCATAAATAATGTATCTTTGTTTTTTATATGAGAAATCTCATGTGCTATTACTCCTTCAAGTTCTGTTCTGTTTAATTTTTTAAGAGCTCCTTTTGTAACTCCAATTATTGACTTATCTGGAGTTTTTCCAGCAGCAAAAGCATTTATTTCATCTGAATTAATAACATAAAGTTTAGGAACAGGAATATTCTCGCCGACACAAAGCGCCTGTGCAATATTTACAAAATACCTCTCATCTTTTTTATCAGCTTCTTTTGCATTTGTTTGAGTCAGAATTATGTCTTCTGAATAATTAAGTGAAACAGCAATAAAAATTACAGAGATGATAATCCCAAAAATCATAAAATTAAAACCAAGTCCTCCATAGATTTCACCTATCAAATAACCCAATCCAGATAAAAACAAAAAAACAGATATAACTAAAAAAATAGAATAAGTTTCATTCTTTGAAATTTCTGCATAAAAACTACTCTTTTTCATCAAAATTTACTTTTATATTTTTTCGCTCTTCAGATGGAACATCAAGATATTCTTTTGATTTCTTGTTCATAATATTTGCAAATATATTTCCTGGAAACATCATTACAATGTTATTATATTCCAAAACTGAATCATTGTAAAACTGCCTTGCATATGCAATCTTGTTTTCAATGCCGGATAGTTCTTCTTGAAGCATCAAGAAATTTTCATTTGCTCTTAATTTAGGATAATTCTCAGCAATAGCCAAGATTGTCTTCAGTGCAGAAGTTAAGTCCTGTCCTGCTCTGTATTTTTCTCCAGGAGCCTTTGCAGACATCATTCTTTCTCTTGCCTTTGTTACATTTTCAAATATCTTTTTCTCGTGTTTTGCATATCCTTTAACTGTGCTGATTAAATTAGGAACTAAATCATATCTTTTTTTAAGCTGTACATCAATCTGCGCCCAGGAATTTGCTATTCTATTAGCAAGAACAACAAACCTGTTCCAATAAAAGATATACAAGATTATCAAAAGGCTTGCAATTCCGCCGAGTATTAATAAAGTTGTTGTTAAAGGTTCCATAAATAGAAATTGTATTTGGAATTATTTAAATGTATCTCATAAGAAGAAATATTAATTTTTGCGGTTGTTATAATAATTATGGCTGAAAATTTAAAAGAAAAATTTGATTCAATAACCTCTGCTTATTATACATCCAAATTTAATTTAAGAAGTCCTTTTTGGGATTCCTATTATAATATAAAAGACCAGGAACTTCAAAAAAGACTTGAAAATGATTTTTTAGAACTGAAAAAAAACAATCCAGAAAGTATAGAAATGCTTGTTCAGGAGGAGTATAGAAATAATTTTATAAGTCTAGAACCTGAAAAAGTTGTTTTTTTAAATAAGTAAAAATCCGAGCAGTTTTCTGTGTGAACATCGAGGAATTTTTACTCCAGAAAAGGATTCTAAATTTGTTGCGAATCCTTTTCGTTGAACTAACAAAAATTTATCCCAAAAATACAGAAGAAGTTAATACAGCCATTAAAGAAATTTTCAAAAAATTTCAGGAAGATATGCCTTTATCAGAACAAGAACGTAATATATTTAATGATTTTAAAAAAGTAATTTGAATATATTCCCAATTCAAAGAAAAGGATTTGTGAGATTTCTACTAAAAAATAAATAATTCTCTGCATAAAGTAATGTTCGTCAGAGCCTCTTGTTTTTAATAAAACAAAAACATTTTAAACAATACCTATCTTTTATTGAAAATATGGAAGAAAATGAGATTATTAAAGAGAGAATAAAAAAATTAAATGAATTAAGAAAAATGGGGCTTAATCCTTATGCTTACAAATTTGAAAAGAATACAGATTCTGAAAATTTAAAACAAAAATATGTAAAATTAGAAAATGACAAAAGAACATCAGACTCTGTAAAATTAGCAGGAAGAGTAATGACAACAAGAAGTATGGGTAATATAATTTTCTCAACAATTCAAGACAATTCTGGAAAAATACAGATTGTTTTGCAAAAAGACGAAACAAGCAAAGAATTAATGGATTTTTTTGAAAAATACATTGATGCAGGTGATTTTGCAGGAGTTGAAGGAACAGTTTTCAGGACAAAAAAAGGAGAATTAAGTATTTTAGTAAAAAAACTGGAGATTTTGACAAAAAGTATCCTTCCTCTTCCGGAAAAATGGCATGGTATCCAAGACAGCGAGGAAAAATTAAGAAAAAGATACTTGGATATAATAATGAATCCAGAAATAAAAGAATTATTTATAAAAAAAGCAATATTCTGGAGAACAATAAGAAATTTCTTGTTGGAAAAAGGATTTTTAGAGGTAGAAACACCGGTTCTTGAAAACACAGCAGGAGGAGCAAGTGCAGCTCCATTTAAAACAAAACACAAGGCTTTAGGAACTGATGTTTACTTAAGAATTTCAATGGGAGAACTTTGGCAGAAAAGATTAATGGTTGCAGGTTATGAAAAAACATTTGAAATAGGCAGACAGTTTAGAAATGAAGGGATAGATATGGAACATCTTCAGGATTATACTCAGATGGAATTTTACTGGGCTTATGCTGATTACAAAGACGGAATGAAATTAGCAGAAGAAATGTATAAAAAAACAGCAATGGCGGTTCTGGGAAATCTAAAATTCAAGACACACGGCTATGAAGTGGATATTGGAAAAAAATGGGAAATTTATGATTTTGAATCATTAATTAAAGAAAAAACAGGTATAGATATATACAAAGCAGACAAAAAAGAGATAATGAAAAAATTAGATTCATTAAAAATGGATTATGATAAAAAAGTTGACAAATGGCGCTTAGTTGATATTTTATGGAAATACTGCCGTAAGCAGATATCTGGCCCAGGTTTTTTGACAGGACAGCCTGTTGAATTAACACCTCTTGCAAAAAAAAGCAGAACAGACCCAAGAAAAGTAGAACAATTTCAGATTATCTTGGCAGGAACAGAACTTGGAAATGGTTACAGTGAGTTAAACGAGCCATTTGAACAGGAAGAGAGATTCCTAAGACAGATGGAATTAAAAGAACAAGGTGATGAAGAAGCCCAGGAACATGATAAAAGTTTTGTAGAAGCATTAAAATATGGAATGCCCCCAACTTGCGGTTTTGGAGTTTCAGAGAGATTATTCTCTTTTATGGTAGATAAACCAATTAGAGAATGTGTTATATTCCCTCTAATGAGGCCTGAAACTATAAAAAGTAAAAATAAAACTGCAAATTAAAAGGATTAATCTCAAAAGAAAAAATAAAATATTTCTTAGTTACTATTAATAAGTATAAAAATAATTGCAATCCCAAAGTTTTTAAATTACTATACTATCGCAAATTTTACCATAAATTAAATGGTATCAGTTATTAAAAATATGAGGTGAATAAAAAATGCCTGCAAAAAAAAGTGAAAAACCAACTAAAAAGAAAATTGAAGAAGAGTATTTAGAGGAAGAAGATGATGATGATGACGGGGGAAGCGAAGACGACGAAGAAGAGGAAGAGGGAGAAGACGACGAAGAAGATAAGGAAGAAGAAGATAAGGAAAAAGAAGACGATGAAGAAGACGACGAGGAAGAGGATGAGGACTGGTAAATAAAACTTCTCTTTTTATTTTTTATTTATAATTATTTTATTAAAAAAATATTTAATCTCTAAATTTCTGCATATAATCTAAATAAGAGGTGGGATGAAATGCCAGCAAAAAAAGCAATTAAAAAGAAAACTCAAAAAAAGCCTGTAAAAAAACAAAAGAAACCAGCAAAGAAACCAATCAAAAGTAAAAAACCAGAAAAAAAGACAGTAAAAAAGGAGATAATTAAAGAAGAAACAAGCGATTTTGAAGATACAGAAGAATTCGGACAAATTGAAGAAGAAAAAGATGTTGAAGACAAAGAAATCCAGGATGAAGATATGCAAAAAGAAGAGCCGGAAGAAGAAACAGCTGATGATGAAGAATTTGGAGACTTCTAATTATTTTTTTATATTTTTATCGATTTAAGAATATATTAAAATCTTTAAACCTCAAGTTGACGTATAAATTCTTTTATTACTTTTAGGGTAAAGTATAAATACTCCCAAATTCATTATAATTTCTCATGGTTGCAAAAAAAATAGTTAAAAAGAAAACCCAAAAAAAGCCAAAAAAAACAGTAAAAAAGCCGGTTAAAAAAGCTGTTAAAAAAGCTGTTAAAAAGCCAGAAAAGAAAAGCGCACCTAAATTGAGTGCAAAGGAAAACCAAATGCTTGAAAAATTTTTTAAGGCAATGGGAATCAAAAAATAGAGGGCTTATTTTAATTTTTTGCCCATTATTCTCCTGAATCTAATTAAAAATATTTTTAATTCAAAGAAAAAGGTTTTATACTGCACAGTAATCTCTAATTGTTCATTTAAAAATATTTAAATATCTAAGGACGTTTTTATTCTTAAAATGAGTATATATGATTTTAAGAAAATAGAAGAAAATGCGAGAAAATTCTGGAATAAAAACAAAGTTATTGAAAAAACAATAGAATATAATCCAAAAAAGAAGTTATTCTCATTTTTAGAAGGCCCTCCAACAGCAAATGGAAAGCCAGGAATACATCATACAGAGTGCAGAGTATACAAGGATTTAGTGTGCAGGTACTATTATATGAAAGGTTTTACTGTTCCTCGAAAAGGAGGATGGGACTGCCACGGACTTCCTGTTGAAGTTCAGATAGAAAAAAAAATGGGTTTCAAGACAAAAAAAGATGTCTTGAATTTTGGAATTGCTAATTTCAATAATGAGTGCAAAAAAAGCGTGTTTGAATTTGTAGAATTTTGGAATGATTTGACAGAAAAACTTGCTTATTGGGTTGATTTAAAAGAACCTTATATTACAATGGACAACAAGTATATAGAAAGTGTCTGGTGGTCCTTAAAAGAATTACACAATAAAAAAATGCTCTATGAAGCCCACAAAGTAGTTCCTTTTTGTCCAAGATGCGAGACACCGCTGTCCAGCCACGAAGTAGCACAAGGTTATGAAACTGTAAAAGAAACAGCAATTGTTGTAAAATTTAAATTAAAAAACTATAAAAATAGGTTTGTTCTTGCCTGGACAACAACTCCCTGGACTCTTCCTTCAAATTTAGCTTTAGCAGTAAATAAAAAATTTATATATTCAATAATAAAATCAAATGAAGAAGAATACATTATTTTAAGAGATTTAAAAAACAAATATTTCAAAGATGCAGAAACAATAGAAGAAATAAAAGGTGAAAAACTGATAGGACTTGAATATGAACCTATTTTCCACCATTTTATTGGAAAATTAAACAAACCTTCCTGGAAAGTTCTTCACGCTGATTTTGTCTCAATTGAAGAAGGAACAGGAATAGTTCATATCGCTCCTGCATTTGGCGAAGATGACTATAATCTATGCAAAGAAAATGACTTTGCATTCATTCAGCCAGTAGGAGAAGATGGAAAATTTACAAAAGAAATTCCAGAATATGAAGGCAGGTTTGTAAAGCAGTGTGATAAAGACATAATTGAGGATTTGGAAAGCAAAAATATTGCAATTAGAAAAGAAACAATTGAACATGAATATCCTTTTTGCTGGAGATGCAAAACACCTCTATTGTACTTTGCAATGAAATCCTGGTTCATTAATGTATCCAGTATAAAAGATAAATTAGTAAAAAACAATGAAAATATTTTCTGGGCTCCAGAATTTATAAAAGAAGGAAGATTTGGAAATTGGATAGCAGGAGCAAAAGACTGGGCTCTTTCTAGAAAAAAATTCTGGGGAACTCCTCTGCCTATCTGGAAGTGCATATGCGGTAACATAGAAGCAATAGGGAGCATAGCAGAATTAAAATCAAAAGCAGTTAATTTTCCAAAAAATCTTGAGCTTCATAAACCAATGATAGATGAAATCAAGTTAAAATGTCCAAAATGTAAAAAAGAAATGCAGAGAGTTGAAGATGTAATTGACTGCTGGTATGATTCAGGAGCAGCACCTTTTGCACAACTGCATTATCCTTTTGAAAATGTAGAATATTTCAAAAAAAGGCACCCATATGATTTTATTGCAGAGGCACTTGACCAGACAAGAGGATGGTTCTATACTCTGCATGTATTATCAACAATACTTTTCAATAAACCTGCATTCAAGAGTGTAATCTGTGCAGGATTATTACTAGATGACAAAGGTTTTAAGATGAGCAAAAGCAAAGGTAATATTATAGACCCATTTGTAATGTTTGACAAAGTCGGTGTTGATGCAGTCCGAATGCAGATGTGTGCAGGACATCCAGGAGATTCAAAGAGATTTGGAGAGAATTCAATAAAAGAAGTAGTAAATCCTTTTCTAAATATTGCCTGGAATGTATATACTTTTACACTGCAGTCAAAGAATAAAAAACCTGCAAAGAATTATATTGAAGATAAATGGCTAATTTCAAGAACAAATTCAATGATAAAAACAGTTGAAAAGAACTTAAAAAAATACGAACTTCAAAAATCCTTCCAAGAATTAGTCAATTTCATGAATGAAGATGTTTCTAGATGGTACATTAAAATAATAAGAGACAGAGATGACTACGGCGCAGTTCTCAGATATACTCTAAAGAAATTTGCACTTGTCTTAGCTCCTTTTGCTCCGCACTTGGCAGAAGAATTATGGCTGAATATAGGTTCTAAAAAAAGTGTACATGAATCATCTTGGCCTGTTCCAGAAAAAATAAGCAAAGAGTTAGAGAGCAGGATGAATATAGTAAAAGAATTAGTCCAGACTGTTCTTGCAATGAGAGAAACAGCAAGAATAGGACTCAGATGGCCGATAAAAGACATAACAATATACTCTAAGGACAAGGAAATCCAAGCAGTAATTTCTTCATTCAAAAATGTAATTAAAAAACAAGTAAATGTAAAAGGAATTTTGACAAAAGCAAAAGGAGAAGGAAAGTCATTCCATGAAAAAGCATTAGTTTCAATAAATACAGAACTTGATGAAGAATTAATGTTAGAAGGTTATGCAAGAGAAATATCAAGAAGAGTTCAGGCAGAAAGAAAGAATGTTGGAATGAAAATGGAGGATAAAATAGAAATTGTAATCAAGTCCGATGTTGATTTATCTAAAATGAAAGAATACTTAAAAGAAAAAGTCGGAGCAAAAAAAGTAGACATAGGTATTCCAAAAAAAGAGTACAAAAACAAAAGCAGTGCAGAAATTAAAGGACATATTTTTGAATACTATTTTGAATAAATAACAGAATCTTATTTCAACTGTCCGACTTTTTCGGACACTTCAAAACCTTGTTCAATAAACTTAATCTTTAAGTTAGATTGGTATTTTCTGGCTTTATCTGTTTGTGTTAATACCCCCATAAAGTCATTATTGAAAACTGCCCTTCATCATTAAACCACATTCTTCTAATCCTCTTATCTTAAAAAACAACTAAAGAATTATTTCCAGCATACATTTAAGAAAGATAAGTATATTTATAAAAAAATCGACAGCAGTTGTCCAGTAATATTTTAAAAAATATGCCGGCATAAAAATGGCATTAAAATTAAAGGATATGTTTTTGAATATTATTTTGAATAGTCATATTTTTATAACAAAATTATTTTTAGTTTAATATGAAAATCTTAGCAATAGGGGATCCTCATGGAGAACTTGAAAAAATAAAAAAAATTCCTTTATCTAATATTGACTTGATTCTAATAACAGGAGATTTAGGAAGTGCAAGCTTAATCAGAAAAATGACTTTTGATAATATAGAAAGAAAAAAACAGGGGCTTCCATTATGCCAAGATTAAATAACCTAAAATCTCAAGGGATAATTATGGATACTAAATGCGGTAAATTAAGAACATTTGATAGAAGATTCGGAGATAAATTTGTTAAAATAAAATCCCCAAGTATGAGATGCTGGGCTTTGGATATGAAGAAACCAAAAAAAAGAAAATAATTTTTTTTAACCTTTTTAGGTAACTTTAACTTTACAGCCCAGTAAGAAGATACATTCAAGAACAGCAAGGTAAAGATGTATTTGAATATGATATTTATGGTTGTCCTACTCACTTAAAAGGATAACTGAAGATAGAAGATTTTTGCAACGAATAAATCGCTATTCAGTAGCTTTTTCTTCAGTCCCTATAAAAAGAAAGAACATTTATATATAAAATACTTTTTTTTTGTATGAAATGGCATTTATTCAATTGACAAAAGAAGAAGCGAAAGATGAAGTTAAAAAACTCGTTGATAAGTACAATAGACTCCTCGAATCTGGCTCAATAAAAAGATACAAAGAAGAAGATACAAAAGCAGAGTTTATCGAGCCACTTTTTGAGGCATTAGGCTGGGATGTCAGAAATACTGAAAATGATGATGAGGTAGTCAGAGAAGAAAAAATCTCTAAAGGCAGAGTAGATTATTCTTTTAGAATTAATGGAATTCCTAAATTCTTCTTGGAAGCAAAAGCACTAAAAGAAGATTTAGACAATATCAAATTTGTTGAACAAGCTGTAAATTACTCTTGGCATAAAGGTTGTACTTGGGCTGTTCTTATAGATTTTGAGGCTATCAAGATTTTTAATGCAGAATGGAAAAGTGCAAATCCTTTACAGGCACAATTCGGACAAACATTACCTTGTCAATTATTCTTAGAAAAATTTGATACTTTGTGGCTTTTATCAAGAGAAAGCTTTGAAAAGAAACTACTTGATATAGAAGCGGAAAAGTGGGGTAAAAAAATAAAGAAAACATCTGTTGATAAACAGCTTTTGAGTGATTTGACGAGATTCAGAGATTTACTAAACAAGAATATTCTAAAAAATAATGTCTCAAAAAATATTTCTGGAGATGAATTAGACGAAGCTGTCCAGAGAATAATTGACAGATTAATCTTTATCAGAACTCTTGAAGATAAAGAATTAGAAGCTCCTATGTTGCAGTCAGTTATTAAAGAGGATTTGAACAAAAGAATCTATAAAAAATTAAACCTCATTTTCAGAAAAATTGATGATATTTACAACAGCAAACTATTTACTCCTCATTTATGCGAAGATTTGGATATAGATGATGAAGTTTTATCAAAGATAATCAGCGGATTGTTTGCTACAAGCGATAATTCTGTGTGTTATGACTTTTCTGCCATTGATGCTGATGTTTTAGGCAACATTTACGAGCAATACTTAGGGCATATTCTCAAAAAAACTGATAAAAGAGCCAAATTAGCAGAAGGAAAAGCACACAGAAAAGAACAGGGAATATATTACACACCAACTTATATCGTGGATTATATTGTTAAAAATACAGTTGGAGAGTTAGCTAAAGACAAGAAATTTGATTTAAAAAATATCAAGATTTTAGACCCTGCCTGTGGCTCTGGCTCTTTCTTAATGAAAGTATTTGATTACCTTGTTACGCTTGACAAAAAGAAGAATGGAGAAGTCAACCAGACAAAACTTGACTTAACTGGGGCTTCTGCCACTTATGGCAGAAAAGTAGAAATCCTGAAAGATAATATTTTTGGAGTTGATTTAGACCCAAAAGCTGTCGAAATAGCACAGTTAAACCTATTATTAAAAGCCGCAGAGAAAAAACACAGACTACCAACACTACAAGAGAATATTAAAGTTGGAAATAGTTTATTTGATGAGGAAAAATTTGCTGAAAATAGAGCTTTTGATTGGGAAATTCAGTTTAAAGAAATTATGTCCGTTGGTGGTTTTGATGTCGTAATTGGGAATCCGCCTTATGTAGATATTAAAGGCATGCCTCAAAAACAAGTAGATGGATTATTTGAGAAATATAAAACTGCTGAGAACAGAATAAATCTTTATTCCATTTTTGTAGAACGTGCAATTCAGTTACTAAGAAATGGCGGTTATTTTGGGTTCATAATTCCAAATTCTATTTTATTTAATAGTTCATATGCTAAAATTAGAAAATTACTTTTGGATAAAGTAAATTTAATTAAAATTATCAGATTACCTGATAATGTATTTAAAGAAGCAAAAGTAGAAACAATAATATTAATATTTAAGAAAAAAGATAGCACAAAAAACAAAAAAACAGATATTTTAATATATAATCGAGAAGATAAAATAAATTTGATAAATGATAAAACAGCCAAACAAACATTAAATCTTAAACAAGAAGATTGGGAGAAAAATGACAACAATGTTTTTAATATATTCTCCAGTGATTCTATTATTAACATACTAAATAAAATAGAGAAAGATACAACACCATTTATTGAAGTAGCAGATTTCTGTTTGGGCGTAACCCCCTATGACAAATACAAGGGACATACCCCCTCTCAAATTGAAAATAAAGTTTTTCATGCTGACCATAAAAAAGATGAGACTTTTAGAAAACTATTATCTGGTTCGGACATTATAAGATATGGAATTTTTTGGAATGGTAAGCAATGGATTAAATATGGAACATGGTTAGGTGCTCCTAGAGAAAAAAGGTTTTTTACAGAACCAAGAATCGTGGTTAGGCAAATTGTTAGTGGTAATCCATTGAGAATATATGCAGGGTATTCTGAAGACGAGCTATATAATGCTCAAATTGGCTTTAATATTCTTACAAAAGATAAAAGTAAAGTTAAAATAAAATATTTACTATCTATAGTAAATTCAAAGTTAATGAATTTTTATCATGCTGAAAAATATCTTGATAAATCAAAAAATCTATTCCAAAAAATCCTTATACAAAATGCAAAAAAATTCCCTATAAAAATAGCAAGTATTTCTGAACA
>CAZVOT010000008.1:0-22833 GCA_964628775.1 Candidatus Woesearchaeota archaeon | reverse complement strand
ATGGATTTATCCCAACCGATGCAGAGCATCGGGGTAAATTCTCTAAAAATTTATTCAATTCTAAATCAAATATTTTATTTATTATTTTCATAATATTTTTAAGAAAGATAATATTTATCTTCTTTTTTATTGAAAATTGCTTTGTCTAAACAATAAGAATTTCCTTCTTGTATCTTGAGAATGAAAAATTAGAATATTCTAAAAGCACAGGAAATAACTTCTTTTTGTGGGTTCAAGATTTTTTATAATTTAAGTTTTTATTCCATTAATGGTTCCAGGTTAATTTCTAGTGCTGTTATTGGAATTTCAATCCCCCAATTTTTCAGTACTTCTATTTTTAACATTCCAAGCATTCCTATTTTTTCATTGTTGTAATAGATATCTGCGCTTCTTCCTTCTATGAATGAAGAATGTTTTGAAGGTTTTAATTCAAAGTGAATTTTTAGATTTGTTGATATAAAATCTAGAACCGCTTTTATTTCTGTAAAGTCAATGTTGTTCTCTGCGTGAATGACTGCTAATTTTGTTATGTTTTTTGAGAGGATATCTTTTTTATCATCTTTTACTACTACATCATTTACTTCAAAGTATTTCTGAGGAAAGCCATTGTGAAGATTTGAAGTTATACATTTTAGGAGTTCTGGTATTAACCATGTTCTTACTATTTCAAATGAACTGTTTGATTCCAAGAGTTCAACGGGGTTTTCTTCTTTTGTGCACATTAACTCATATTGTTCTTTTTTTGTAGAAAGAGCTAAAGTAAATTCTTCAAAAAATCCTGCTCCTGTCATTAATTCCCTTATTCTGTCTATGAAATTACTTCTTGGAAGAAGTCCGCCTATTGTTGAAGTTTTTGGGAATTCTGGAGGAAAGTTGTTAAAGCCCTTTGCTCTGGCTATTTCATCAGCTACATCAACTAAGTGCAGGATATCTACTCTGTAAGAGGGTATAAAAATAATTCCTTTATCATAATCAAATCCAGAACGGGCTAAATATTCTTTTATTTCTTTTTCCTTGAAATCCATTCCGAGAATTTTATTTATTTCTTTTATATCTATCTTCATTTTTCTTGGAATTAAATTGGGGGTTTTGTAGGTTTCTTTTTTACCTTCAAATATTGTTTTCATTTTTACAATTTCTGCTTCTGAATCTGCGAACATAACTGCTAGAATTGTCAGAACTTCATTTACAGTTGTCCAGTCAATACCTGTAACTTCTATGAATATTTCTTTTGTTGTTTCATCCACTTTTCCAAATTTCATTGAATTAATTATTGGAGGCATTGATAGAATATTATCATTAGAATCAATTAAGTAGGGATATTTTGAAAAGCCCTCAAGCAGATGAGCATATTTTTTTCCTGTTGGATGTTCTTTTAGAATATCTCTCATTGTGAGTTCTTCGTGAAATTCAAGAGGGATAAATTTTATTTTATCTGGGTTTCCTGCTCTAAAATGAATTGGGGGTTTTAAGTTTGAAAGAGGATAAATTCCTATTGCTGCTTTTTTTCTATCTCTGCAGTATGTGGCGTGGAGTTTTTCCTGAACCCAGATTAATTCTTTTATCAAGGAATCATTTAATTTTAGATTTTTTATTATACAACCTACTGCATATGGACGTATATTTCTCATTTCCTTGTGTATTATAAATTCATATTTTGAATCTATAGATTTGAAAGTTTTAAGTCCTTTTTCATAACCTAAATAAGAATTCAGGGCTCTTGCCAAGCCCTCGGTTGAAACCATATCCGGGCGGTCGGGGGTTATTTCTATTTTCAAATCTTTGCCTTCAACTTTATCAAGTTCAAAGCCCATTGTAAATAATAATTCATCAAGTTCTTTTACTGTAATTTTCTTTTTTAGAATGGAATTTAATCTGTCTAAGTTTGTTTCAAGAGTTACCAATTTAAATCACCTTTGTAAGCACTTTTGCTTTTTTTAGATTATTCAAATCAACTGTGTGTCCTAAGCACTGCCTTATATCTGAAATCTCATAAAGCATCATTGCTAATCTCTCTAATGCCAAGCCCCATGCTATTACCGGCACTTTGATTCCATAAGGCAGCAGAGTTTCCGGGCGGAAAATTCCGGAATTTCCCAGTTCCACCCATCTGTTTAGTCCTGGATGATATGCGAAAATTTCTACACTGGGTTCTGTATATGGATTATAATTTGGCTTGAATTTTAATTGTTTTATTCCCATTAAATTGTAGAACTCTTTTAAGTTTCCAAGAAGATTCCTGAAATTAAGTCCTTCTCCAACTACAAAACCTTCTACTTGATGGAATTCAGCAAGGTGTGTTGCATCAACTGCTTCATTTCTAAAAACTCTGTCTATGCTGAAAAATTTGTATGGTGGAGTGAGTCCTTCTGATAAAATTCTAAAAGAGGTTTGTGTTGTATGGCATCTTAGGATTAATTTTTTTGCAATTTCTTCATCCCATTTTGTTCTTCTTCCTATTGAGCCGGTTTTCCATCCATTTTCCTGAACTTCTTTTATTATTTTTGCTTTGTCTTCTGGAATTTTTCCAATTTTAGGAGATTTCAAATAAAATGTATCCATAATTTCTCTGTCTGGATGATCTTGGGGAAAGAACATTACATCAAAATTCCAGTAGCAGGATTCTACATAATCACTTTTCATTTCCTTAAATCCCATTGAAAGGAAAATCTCTCTTATTTTTTCTCTTACCTGGTGGAGAAAATGTTTTTTTCCAGCTTGTATTTCTGGAACTGGAACATCAAGATTATAAGGACGCATTTTTGGGGTTATTCCTTTTCTAATTATTTCTAGATTTATTTTATCTGTTAATTTTTCTTTTGAAAGAGGGGATAGCACTTTTTCTCCTTCATCTAAAAGAGAATATTTTCTTGTTTTTTCAAGAATTTTTTCTATTATATCTCTTTTACATAATTCCATTAATACGGATTTATCCAGGGCTGTTAAATAGCATTTGCCTTTTTTTTTGATTTCTTCATTTATTTGTTTTAATACTGAATCTGCCGGGTAATCTTTATCTATCCAAGCTCTTGCTAAATCTGTTAAAATTAGTTTTCCTTCTGAAATTCCTATAAAACCCTGTTTTTTTGAAAAACCTAAGGAGTAACTTAATTCCTTGTCATTTAGATTTGCTTTTTTCTTTACTTCTTTTAGAGAAGGACGGTTTCCTAATTTTTCTATGGTTTCTAGGAATTTTCTTTCTGGGAGTCCGGAAGTTAGATAATCCTCGCATTCTTTTTTTATTTCACGGCAGGATTCCCTTTCCTCAATTTCTTCTGTTATCAAATTTTTTGATTTTAACCATTCAACTGCTTTTCTGACTTGGGATTCATTTAATTTTGATTTTTCTATTATTTTTTCAATTTTAGCATATTTTTTTTTATTTGTGCAGTCCATTGATTTTAATGTCTGCAGAACTTCAATTTCAATACTGCTTAATGTTGAGGAGTCGTCCATTGATTTAATTAAAAGAGGTTTAATTTAAAAATATTTTAGTTTAACTTTTCCTATGTGTTTTTTGGTTTAAAGAAAATTTATTAATGTGTATTACTTAGGGTTTGTATATGGTGGAGGGAGAGAGAGAGGAAGAAAATGATGAAATTTTATTATTGTTAATTTCTGAGGGGACAATTTTTGATGAATTAACAAAAATAGATGAGAATTTAAAAGTGCTTAGGGAGGAACTTGGGGATTTTGAAACCAAATCCGAAAAATTGAAGGAATTTATTGAAGTTCCTGCTGTTGATTCAATTGGAAGTTTTGGAGAAGAATTTTTAAATACAATAAAGGAGAACAAATTAGAGAAATACTCCAGATTTTCACTGTTAATTGAAGTTCCTGCTCTGCTTGCAAAAGAATCAAAACCATTTATAATAAAAATAGAAAAGAATAGGGAAGGAAAATTAAAATTAATAATTGAAAAACCTTCATATGCAAAAAAAGCTTCTGTAAAAATTTCATTTTTAGAAGACGCTGAAGAGGAGATAAAAGGGAATAAATTTGAAATGGAATTAATGCCAAAACCTGATGCAACTGCTTATTCTTCTGATTTAAATTTGATAATTTATAATGAAGGAGAAATAATTTACCAGAGAAAATTTGAAGCAAATACTCTGAATGAAATAAAAGATAAAATAACTGACAGTTCTGACTTGAATAACAGGATAAATCTTATGAAAGTAGGAATTGCTCTTTTAGAGGATTTTAGTAAAGAGTATTATAATGAGGTTAAGAGAGTTGGCGGGTTCTATAAAGAGAAAATAGAAAAATTATTTGATATGGGTAAAATTTTTCCAACAGTCAGAAAAATGGAAGAATTGGTTTTCAGCGAAAAGGGATTATTAAAAATGCAGGAGAAGTTATATGAAAAAATTTACAAAGAAGGAACTCCCATAAACAAATCTCCGATAATAGAACTTCAAACAAATAAATCAAAAGATATTGAAATTCAGAAAGTTCTTGAAATTCTTAAAAATTCAAAAAAACTAAAAGATTCTTTTAATAATTTAATTGAGATGGGAGAAAAATCAGAAGAAATTAAAAACAAGATTAATGAAGAATTTGAAAAAATAAGGATTAATGTTAATTCAGATGATAAAAATTCATTTATTGGAGTATATGAAAATGTTTGTGGCAAGGATAATTATCTAAAACGGTTAAATAAAATTATAGATAGTTTAAATAAAATGATATCTCAAAGAGATTATGATACTATTTCAAAAAAATCTGGAAAAACTGGTGGAGGTTATACAAAAATAATCAGAGAGAATTTAATTCCTCTCTTGATGTGGATTTGCCCTGCTTCTGATGAAAAGAAAAATGAATTAAAAAAAGAAATGAAATTAAATGAGATAAAGAAAACTGTTTTTGATTATCTCAATGAATCAATGGTGCTTGTAAATAAGGCGCTTCTTAATATTGAGATAATGACTAAAAAGATTATGGAGAATTATGATTTGTTTTCCAGTGAAATTGAAAAAAATGGAAAATAATAAATTCAATCTGTATGCTTTTTAATTGATTCTAAGTGTTTTTAATGGATGAGCTTTTGCATAAGCTTCAACTGAATCCATGCTTGTTGGATTTATGTTATTTATTATGCAGAATTCATTAAATTCTGAATTTAATGAATGAGGTTCTCCCAAGAAAATATGTATTTTATCTTCTGAATATTCCCTCTTAATGCCTTGGAATATGTGTGTATCTCTTATTATGTTATTTATTGATGAGATAATTTCTTTATCTGTTGGAGGTTCAGGTTCTTCTTCTAATATTTCATAAAGTTCTATAGTATCTGGATCATGTACAAAATCAATAAATTTAATTAAACCTTTAAGTCCACCACGTAGGTTAGATAGACATTGAAAAACACCATCAAGTTTCCCTTTCTTAGCAATGAATTGATCCAGGTTATTTGCTGTCCAAAAACAGTAGGATGTCTTTTCTTTTAGTGTTTCCCTGTCGCTTACATAAGGCAGAAGTAATTTTGGCAATTCTGATAATCTATAAGTTTGTTCTTGAAAAGAAATGTCCTCTATATAATTAGTTGAAGTTGCTGTCATTTGTACCACCTAATATTTATAAAATAGCTAAATTTTTAAAGGTTTTTATAATGTTACTAACCTTTTTTGGGGTCAGACAAAGGCTATCTTCATATTTAATCAGACGGCTCTTCTTTCTTCATTCCCTAATGTAAATAAAAAGAGAAAGAATTTAAAGATTGGCAATGAAAATAGGAATTGCTTTACTAATTTCTAATTTTTACACCAGAAAAGGAGTTCAAAAGTTAATTAATTATAAACTCATTTTCGCTGAATTAATTTAGTTTTGAATTTATGTATTCCTGGATTTTATCTATTTTTACTCTTTCCTGAGTCATTGTATCCCTGTCTCTTATTGTAACATCTTCATTTTTTAATGAATCATAATCAATTGTTATACACCACTTAACTCCTATCTCATCCACTCTTCTGTATCTTCTTCCTATTGAGCCTGAATCATCATAGAAGCAGTGGAATTTTGTTTTTAATTCCTTGAATAATTTTTCTGATAATTTAGAAAGTTCAGGTTTTTTCATTAATGGGAAAACTGCCAGCATGTATGGTGCTAATTTTGGATGTATTTTTAGGACTGTTCTATCTGTTTCTTCAACTAGTGCATCTATTATGAAAGTTAAAAATGCCCTCTCAACTCCAAGAGAAGGTTCTGCTGCGACGTAGGGAATAAATTTCCTTTTTGATTCTTCATCAAAGTACTCTAAGTTTTTATTTGAGAATTTCTGATGCTGAGTCAAGTCAAAAGTTGTTCTATTTGCACAGCCCATTAATTCCTTCCAGCCGAATGGATAATTATATTCTATATCCCAGGTATCTTCTGCATAGTGAGAGAGTTCCTCTTTTAAGTGCTGTCTAAGCCTTAGATTCTCCGGCTTTATTCCAAAATCTACAAGCCATTTATAGGAATGAGCTATCCAATAAGCTTGATTTGAATTCACAAAAATTTTCTTTTTTATTGCTTCTTTTATGGACATTTTTTTTGGTTCTTTTTTTTCTTTCTGGGAAACTCTATCAAATATGGCTACTTCTATATCATTTACTTCATCCAGCAAATCACAGTCATTTTTCTTTTCTGGTTCTACAAAGAATTCTATTTCCATCTGTTCGAATTCACGGCATCTAAAAATAAAGTTTCTTGGACTGATTTCATTTCTAAAAGCCTTGCCTATTTGAGCTATTCCAAATGGAAGCTTGACTCTTCCTGTGTCCAGTACCGGCTTATAATCTGCAAAGATGACTTGCGCTGTTTCTGGACGAAGATAGGAATATAATTTTCCTGTTGGGCCTACTGCTGTCTGGAACATAAGGTTGAACATATTTACTGATTCCAGTTCTCCTTTACAAGTAGGACACTTTAGATTGTGTTTTTTTATTATTTCTGAAAGTTCTGTTGGCTTCATTCCATCTGTTGATATCTTCAAGGCATCTTCTATTAAGTGATCTGCACGCCATTTTGTCCTGCATTTTACACATTGAGTTAATGGATCTGCAAAATTATCAACATGTCCTGATGCTTTCCAAATTTCAGGATTAGCTATTATAGAGCCGTCTATACCAACTACATTTTCTCTTTCATGAACAAATCTTTTCCACCATTCTCTTTTAATGTTATTCTTTATTTCTACACCTACTGGACCAAAGTCAAAGAAACCTGCAAATCCTTCATAAATTTCTGAACTTTGGAAAATAAGTCCTCTTCTTCTGCAATATGATGACAATTGTTCCAAATTCATAGAATTATGGAAAGAGATATATTATTAAAAAATTTGTGAATTAGATAATAATATGAAAATATTGATAAATGAAGAAAAACCAATACCTCTTCTTGGACATATTGCTTTTGGCTTTATTGATAGGGGGACAAATCTCATACAGACACGTCCAATTTCTGGATGCATTTTAAACTGTATTTACTGCAGTGTTGATGAAGGGCCTTTTTCTCGGACAAGGGTAAATCGGTTTGAGGTTGATTTGAATTACTTCATTAAATGGGCAGAAGAAATTGCTGCTTACAAGAAGGAGGATATTCAGTGGCATATTGACTGCGCTGGCGAGGCTATGCTTTATCCTGATATTGTAAAATTAACTGATGAACTTAGAAAAATCAAGGGAACCAGCGTTATTTCTATGGAAACAAGAGGAACTTTGCTTACAAAAGAGAAAATTGAGAACATGGATGTTGACAGGATTAATATTTCTATTGATTCTATGGAGGGTGAAAGGGCAAAGATGATGGCCGGAATTCCTGGATATGATGTTGAAAAAGTAAAGGATGTATGCAGGAATATTATTGATGCAGGAATAAAATTACTTATTGCTCCTGTCTGGGTTCCTGGCATTAATGACTTAGAAATTCCAAAGATTATTGAATTTGGAAAAAGTTTAGGCGCTGAATTTGGAATTCAAAAATATGATATTCATAAATTTGGGAGAAAAGTAAAAGGAGTCAAGCCTGTTACTTTCTGGAAGTTTTACAAAAATTTGGAAGAAATTGAAAAAAAATACAAAATAAATCTAAAAATAAGTCCGAAAGATTTTGGAATTCACAGGACTAACAGAATACCTATTGCTTTTGACAGGTTTGAAATTGCAAAAAGAGCAGAAGTTGTATCTGAAGGATGGATTAGAAATGAGATGATTTGTTCTCTTAGAAACAGGGCTATTGCTGTTTATGATATTAACAATAAGATTGGAGATAAGATTAATGTTAAGATTTTAAGAAATAATGACAATGTTTATGTGGGAAGGAGAGTATGATAAAGTATTTTCCAGCTGAGGATATTAGAGAGATGGCAGGGATAGTTTCTGATGTTCTTGAATGGAAACACATAAAGAAAGAACAGGTTTTATGCTTCCGGAGTATTGGAACCTCCTCCAAAAGTGTTATTGCAAGATGCCATGCATTATCAAAGATATGGCAGAAAGGACTTAATGTTGATACCCATTATATTGTTGAAGTTGTTTCTGAGAGATTTGACAAAATGAGCCAAAAAGAAAAAGAAATGGTTATTATACATGAATTAATGCATATTCCAAAAGCATTTGGCGGAGGACTAATTCCGCATAAAGGACATATTAACAGAAGAAAAGTTGAAGAGTTACATAATCTTTTTTGCGAGAAAAAATCCGAGAACAAAACCGAGAGCAAGAAAGAAGAATGGGTCAATTTCAGCTGAAGGAATTTCTTTTGATGAGATGATATCTGTTTTTGGTTTTTCGTATATTGAACTTGAGTTTACTGCCAGGGAAATTTCTTTTGAAATTTTTGAAAATTCTTTTGAATAGGAAGAATAAATTATTGCTGAATTTATATCTCCATTTTTATTCAGGCTGTCTGAATATTCATAATAGGACAATGCTAAGACTGGAAAGAGTCCTTCCTTCTTTGCTTTTGTTATTGAAAGCAAGGCAGACTCCTGCTTTTCAATTAATTTTATTTTTATTCCTTCTTCTGAAAGTCCTCTTGTTTCCATTGCTAGATTTGCCATTGCTCTTGCGTGTATTGATTCAAAGATGGAAAAAATGTAATTTTTTTCTATAAATGCTTTTTCTGATTTTTCCACAAATTCCTTTGCAGAGTAGAGATATGGACTTGAGGATATTGTTTCTGCATATAAGACGGCGTTTCTTGCGAGTTCAAGACGAGCTTCTGCCAGCAAAAAAAGCTTGGTTTCATCAAAGGAAAATGTTTCATTTGAACTGAAAAAATTAACCCGGCTTAACCAGAGTTCTGCTGTTTTTAATCTTACTTCTGCAAAGGAGATATAACTCAGTGAGTTGTAATAATCTTTTTCTAAAAAACTGAATGTTGCATTTTTAATGAGATTTTCTGCTTCGTAAAGTCTGTCTATTCCTGCTGACAAGAATTCAATATCCTTTATTGAATTAATATTTATGTTTAGAATTGAAGATTTTAGATTTTCTTTTTGTAATTCTATTTGTTCTATTTTTTCTTTTATGTAATCTGTGTTATTTAAATTTTCAAGTTTTAGAATATTTTCTGCGTATTTTAAGCCGACTCCTGCCTGAACTGCAAAACTTGACGAAGAGTAATAACTGCTGTTTTTGTATAAGTTTTCTGATAAATTCAAAAGATTGGAATTAAATTCTATTCTGTCTTCAATGAATAGTTTTAGATTTGTGTCTTCTACTGATAAATTCATTAAATAGGATTTTATAGAATTACTATAATTGATTAATTCTTCTGACATTTGTTTTAGAACTTCATTATATTCTGTGTTGTTTATTTCTTCTGCTTCCTGCTTTATTATTTCAAAACCTGTAAAATACTCGAATGCCTCTTCAATTGATTTTACTTCAATTACTTTCATGTTTGTGTTTTTTTCAAAATAATCAACTACATCTGTTGAATTATCTAAGTAATCTATTCTTTCTCCGTAGGGGATTAGGAAAACTTCTGCTTTGTTTTGATATGCTGTTTTTGCTTTTTCAAAAATTCCGCTTACCGGCCCTATGGAACCGTCCGGGTTTATTGTTCCTGTCATTAAAACATTTTCTTTTAAAGGTTTGTCTGAAAGAAGAGACATCAATAGAATTGTAAAGACACTTCCTGCTGAAGGTCCGCCTACTAGTTTTACAGGGGAGATAAGAGAGAAAGAGAAATCTAAATTAGTGCAGTCTGCTGATAAAATATCACAGGCAGTTTCTTTTGCTATTCTTGCTGAGACCTGTGTGTCTATCTGGCTCAACGGCATTGTGTCTACAAAAACTCTTCCTGAACCTTCTCTTATTTCTGCTTTTATTTCTGCAATAATCCCTAAATATTCTCCATTTTCCTCAAAAACACCGACTACTTTTGAAACTGCTGTTTTTTCTATTGAAAAAGATGATGAAAAGAATAACATAACAATCATTAAAAATAAAGCATTTTTCATTAAATACAAAAGGGAGACATACAATTTAAAAATTTTGAAATATTGGAGAGAAATAAAATGCCTGAATTTTATGAGTATATTGCACCGCACATTGTCGGAAATGAAGATATAAAGAAAATGCTCTCTCTTATACTTTTTTCACGTCCTGAACTTGGAGAGAGGTTAAATGTGCTTTTAATTGGAAATGCTGCTTCTGGAAAATCTGAGATGCTGGTTGATCTTACTAGGATATCTAATGCCAAGTATGCAACTTCTAAAATGAGCAAGGCAGGGCTTACAGGAGCAATGTTTGGAGCTAATTTTGTTCCTGGAATACTTACTGAATGCGATAAGGGGATTATATGCATTGATGAACTTGATAAGATAAAGGCTGAAGAGAGGACTGCCCTGCTAGAAGCTCTGCAAAAAGGAACAAGTACAATTATCAAAGCAATGCATCATAAGACTGAAAATGCCAGAGTTAATGCAATTGCTGCTGCTAACCCCATTTCCGGAAAATGGACTTCTGTGCCTAAAATTTCTGAGATTCCTTTTGATATGCCTATGCTTTCAAGATTTCATATTGTGGCTCCTTACAAGGATATGCCGGGTTCTATGTATGACAGGATTGCAGAAGGTATTGAGTATAAAATTACTAATTTTGAAACTGAACAGGATATGGAAAGAAGAGAGAAGATAAAGCAGTATGTTGCTATGGCAAAGGAAAAAATTGAAAGAGTTGATGTTCCTCCTGAAATTGTGAAGGAGCTTGGATTCTGGGTTGGGATGTTAAAAGATGATTCCAATTTTGCACTGCCTATAACTCCAAGAATGATTGAGGGAATGCTTTCTATGCTAAGAGCTAAGGCTAGGATGCATATGAGAAATAAAGTAATTAAGGAAGATTTGGATTTTGCAAAGAAAACTGTGCTCAATATTCAGGGCAAGTGGAATTTTTGAGAAAATTTAATGTAAAGTCTTTTCCTTTATCTACTTCTGGATTATCATATGGATTTACTTTCATTAGTTTAGCCAGATAAAAAATAGTTAATTGAGTGAAGGATATTAATTTTCCAAGTTCATATTCATCAAGAGAATTTAATTCTACAACGAATAGAGGGATTTTTTTTTCTATTATTGATTTTTTTGTGCCTTCAAATTCTGAATTGATTATCTGATTAGAAGTTTTATTATCTAAAAATCCGAGGAGAGAGGTTAGATTATTTGGAACTGTTATTTTTAGAGAATTTTTAGAATCATTTACTTTAAGAAGCATTACCTGAAGATTTTTCTTTCCGCCTAAAATTCTTTGGATTGCTTCGTGCTGCATTCTTGGGGCTTTTCTGGAGCAGAAGGTTATGCTTTTATTGTTCTTGCCTAAGCTTTCTAGAAACAACTGACTGCAAAAGTAATTGAAAGAATTTAATCTGTCTGAGTAAGAGGAGAGAAATAATTCTGTTTTATTTTTTTTATAATTTGAGAAAATGAAAGATGCTGATTTTAGGGCTTTTTCTGATTCTTTTAGAAAAAAATCTAGACTGCCTTCTATTATTTTTTCTATGTTTAAATTCAAGAGAACTGCTGGTAGGAAGGAGACATTTGATATTCCTGAATATCTTCCTGCAATTTCTGGAAATTCGTAGGTTTCTATTTTATTGAGTTTTGATATTTCTTTTAGAATTCCTCCTCTTGTTATGAAGATACATTTGTAGTCTTTGAAGAGGAGATAAAGAGAAAGAGTTTCTAGAGTACTGCCTGACTGGCTGATTACAAAAACTAAAGAATCTGATTTTTTACATTTATTCAGAACATCTTTTACTTCTTCTGTGTGAGTTGAATCAAGGATGAATAGATTTTTTTTTGGTTTTAGAGCTTCGTATAATAATTCTAATGTAATTACAGAACCCCCTGTTCCAAGAACTATTATGTTTTTGTATTTAATGTATTTTTTGGCAAAATCATTTATTTGTTTTAGATTTACTGATTTTGGAAGAGAAAGAAACTGCGGTTTTTCTTTTATATTTATTGGTTTTGGCTCTTTTTCAAAGAATACTTCCATTAATGAAAGTATATTTATTTAGTATTTAATTATTTTCTCGGTATGATAAATTTGTTTTTGTTTTGAATTACTTCATAAGAATCTTTTTTTATTTTTAATTTTAGTTTAGGTTCTTCAAAGAATACTGGAATATCTATTAATTTTTTCATTAAGGAAACTGTTTTTTCCTTTATTTCCTTGCTTGAACTTACACTGCAGGGATGAGTTAGGAATAAAATATCTGGTTTTATTTCTTTTGCCAGAATATAACAGCCGATTAGGGCTAAGTGTTTTTTTAGAAATCTTTCGTATTTACTGCTAAAAAATGCACTGCAGATATTGCTCATTAGAATATTGGAATTTTTGTGTGCATTGATTAAATCCTCATAAACATTTCCTTTTTCATCTGCTATTGCTGTATCTGATGTGTAGGAAATAACAAGAGGTTTTCCTTCTACTTCTGTTTTTATTTTAAAGCCTACATTGTCTTTTTTATCGCCGTGATGGGCTGGAAGGGCTTGGATTGTTATATTATCAAATTTCTTTGATTCATTTGGTTTTATTTCTATGAATTCATCTATTTGATTTTTATGGTAGTCATCAAGTCCTTTTTTTTCCGGATTAAATGGAGCCAGGATAAATCCTTTTTTTTTGTATCCACAGTTAGTTATTATTTCTATTAAATTTCCAAGAGAAATTCCCAAGTGGTCTGGATGGTTGTGGGAAATTAAAAGAATATCTATATTTTTCAGGATTTTTGGTTCTACTTTTTTTATATCTATTCCTGCTTCAAGGAAAATATACTTTCCGTTTAATTTAAGAAAATAACCTATTGAATTGCTTTTTGAATCCGATACAGAACTTCTTCCTCCTTCAAGTCCATAGAAAATTATTTCGTTGTTTTTATTGTCTTTTTTATACTCTTCATTTTTGAATTTACCTGCTTTTTCAAAACATACATCTTCAAATTCAAGAAGTTCTTTCTTGATTTCTGGATTTATTTCTTTCTGATAATTGGATATATTCATTTAGAAGATTAAAGGGGAAGAATTAATAAAAATTTGGGACATTAATTATTTTTCTTAAATTGTCTTCTGATTTTCTGTGAGGATTTCTGTTTAAATTTTAGTATGTTTGTTATTAAAGAAAAGGGGGTTTCTATATTTTGATAAGTTGAGTATATAACTTTTCTTTAATATTCATTAAAATTTATCTGATTATTTTTAATAAAAAATAATCCTTTCTTTTACTTTTCTTAGTTTATATTAGAAAAGAAATTTATTTATTATTAAGGTTTCTGCCAGGAGATTTCATAGTATGTTACATCGCCTTCACTGTCTACTATCCCAACTAGAAGGCGTTTTCTTACGCTGTGGGCTACTCTGTTGAGTCCTACAAAACTTTTCCAAGAGTAGGAATCATGTTCTGATACTGCATAGAGAATCCATTTTGCATGTTCATCTCCTGGTTTTGCTCCTCTATCATAAACTCTGAAATCTGCTCCGTATTTTAGGGCTGTTTTTATCAAGTATCCTCTTGTTCTCATGTCTCTGTAGACATAATATTTTACCAAGAAGTTCTTGTCTAATTTTCCTGCTTTTTTTACAAAAGAATTATAATCAATTTCATTACTTTTTGAATCAAAGATAGATAATCTTTCTTTTTCTAAAAGATAAAGTCCTTCTACTAGTGAAAGGATTAATCTTTTTTCTTCTGACGTTCCAAAACCACTTTTTGAATTTAATTCTGATTTTGCTGCATCCAAATCTTCTGTTACTACAATATGACTGTTTAAGAAAATACCATTATACGTTATTTTACTGGGCATTTTTATCTCCAAAAATCATAGATAGATTTTTTCTTTTTATTTTTGAAAAATACTAAGAAGATTATTGTTGGAATAGATACTAATAAAATTAATAGAAGAATCCAGCCATCTATGCTTTCTAAAACCTCTTCTTTTAATTCTTCAAACTCTTTTTCTAAAAGAGATACTTTATTGTTTGAAACTGAAAGAGTTGAATTTGGCACAAAATCAAAAATAAATCTTTTTTTTTCATTCTTGTCAAGGATGTATCTTGTTGTTTTGTTGTTGAATGTTATGTCCAAATCTTTTTTTGAATTGTAGAAATTTTCTAAGTCAAGAATTATTTTATTATCTTCGTAAGTCATGAAAGACTCTGCGGTTATACTGCCTGATTCCAAGATTTCTACTGTATAATTATAATTCTTGCAGGAATTAAGTCCTGTACTGCAAACTTTTGCTGAAAATGGATAAATTCCGCTGTAATTATCTCCTGAAGTCAAGGAAATATTTTCTATATAAAGACTGCCGGATTTAACTGAAACATTATAAATATTTTTTGTTTGGAAACCTGAGAGTTCTATGCTGTACTCATCTTCAATGTTGCCTAAGTTTTCCAGATTAAGGGATAAGGTGCTTTCTTTTTCTTTTGAAAGTTGGAAATTTGTTTTTATTGTCTGATTTTCTTTTATTGAGAATCCGAAGTCGTATTTTTGTTTAGTTAAAGTCATGTTAATTTCTGTGCTGTTTATGAAACCGAACATAGTATCAAGAATATAAACTCTCCATGTTATTGTATCATTTTCTGAACTTGGAACTGTTATTGGAATCTGTCTTGTAAGAGATTCTTTTGGGAAAATTTGGCTTGGAACAGAGGATTCTTTAACTTCATTATTAAACTGGGCTCTGAAAATAACATTTTCTGAATTTGAACCTTTGTTTGAAATTTGGACTGTTAAAAGGGCTATTTCGTCGTGATAATAAATATCTTTATCAAAAGAAACTGAATTTATTTCTATATAGGACATTCCTGCTGAAAGCAGAAGCAAAATGCCAAAAATGAGCGGAATATTCCTTTTCATTTAAAATTTTAAACATAAAGAAACTTTTAAAGGTTATGATAATACCAAAAAATTGTCTTTTATTTAATTAATTCTAATACTCTCTTCTGTCTAAAAAAAATAAGATTAAATCTTGAATAAAGTATTTAATGGGGATTTAATTAATTTATGTATATGTTTGGAAAATTCAGCAGGTACACAAAAATGGAGCTTCCAAAAAGCTTCAAAATACTCACTTTTTTTGATTCTTTGTGGTATTTTACAAGCTATTTACTGGCTCCTATGATGGCTATTTTTATAAATAAATTCGGTTCATTGGAGGATGTCGGGGTATCCTATGCAATTATCAGCATATCCTCTGCTCTTGCTTCACTTTTTTCTGATGAAATTGTCGGAAAGTATAATTTAGGGAAAACAATTTTAATTGTAAATTTCCTTTCTGCAATCAGAATTCTTTTTTATACTAAAGTCGGCAGTTTATGGGATATTTTTATTCTGCAGTTTATAGGGGGAGTTTTGTCTGCTATTGAATATCCTGCTTCAAGGGCTTTGATGACAATCATTGCTGATAAAAAAGTTTCAAATAAGCATTTGACTGAACAATATGGTGCTTATAATTTTTATGTGAGTTTGACCAGCGCTCTTGGCGCTATAATTTCTGGTTATATTGTAACTGCCCATGGATACAACTTTCTTTTTATTGTTTTTGCTGTTTCACATATTATTTACGGGACAGGGATTTATTTTACTATGAGAGAAGCAAATATAATGTTAGAACAGTAGTTCAAAACCTTTTGCTGATTTTTCATTGCCGTCTATTTTTTTGCATACTGATTCCAATTCTTTTTTTGCTGAGATTGCACTATTTTTTGAAAGGGCAAAACAAACATTTTTTCCTATAAGAATAATAGCTCTTTCATTAAGCTGAGAATCATATTTTTTTGCATAGTTCATTAATATTGCTATATTATCTATTGGAACTCTTAATCTAAGCACTTTTGCCTGTGTGTCTAGAGAGTTTTGAATTAATGAATCTAAGAATGATTCATCTTTTTCTTTTATTTCTTTCTGGAAATTTTTCCACTCTCTGAAGAATCTCTCTGAAGTTGAATATAATTCTGTTTTTGATATATTCCACATATCAAGAACTTTTTTTATTTCTTTTTCATCTGACTGCATTTCTGATACTGCATTATTTTCAACGGATATCTCCATTCTAACTACTCCATCTGAAATTCTGCTTGAACTTAATATTTTTAGGAAGCCTATTTCTGAAGTTCTATCTACATGAGTTCCTCCGCAGGCTTGATGATCTTTTCCTACTGAGATTATTCTTAATTCCTTTCCTGGCACTGCTCCGCCTTGATAAATATTCATCCCATATTTTTTTTCTGCTTCTGTTCTTGGAAGAATTTCTTTTTTTACTTCCAGGTCTTGGAAGATAATTTTATTTGCTAATTTTTCTATTTTCTGCATTTCTTCAAAGTCTATGGATTTATAATGTGTTATGTCTAGTCTTGCTTTTTTAGTTGTTTTTTCGCTTCCTGACTGGAATATATGAGGCCCTAATATTTCTCTGCAGGCAAGTCCTAAGATATGTATTGCTGAGTGGGATTTTGTGAGGACTCTCCTTCTTTCCCAATTTATTTCTCCTTTTACTTTGCTTCCTGATTTTAGATTGTGATTTTTTACTTTGTGAAGGATTACATCTCCCTGCTTTGAAACTTCCTCAACTTCAAAAGAATTTAATTTTCCTGTATCCCCTTCTTGTCCGCCTGATTTTGGATAGAACCCTGTGCTGTCTAAGATTACTATATTGCCTAATACTCTTATTACTTTTGCAGTGAATTCCTTTTCTGGTTTATAGAAGTATAATTTCTTCGTGGCTTTAACACCTGTTAAATCAAAAAGTTTTTCGTGTTTTACTTCTTCTTTTTTGTGTCTTTCCTGAATTAATGCGTAGAAATTATCAGGAATGCTTACTTTGAATCCTTTGTTTTCTGCTATTTCTTTTACAAGTTCAGGCTGGATGCCCTTGCTGTCGTAGAGTTCGAGAAGTTTTTCTTTTGGAACTGTTCTCTCTTTTTCCAGTATTTTAAATATTGTTATTTTTCCTGTTTCTTTTGTTTTTTTGTATCTTGAAATTTCTTCTGAAATTATATTATTTAAGGAGCCTCTTTCTTGAAGTTCTTTAAACCATGAACCGAATTCTTTTATATGCCAGTCAAAGACATCTTGAAGTTCTAAAGGCATATTGTATTTTTCTATCATTGACAGTGCTCTTCTTAGAATAACTCTTAGATTATATCCTCCTGCTGTATTTGAAGGAAGGGCGCCGTCATGAAGAGCAACTAATAATGTTCTTGTGTGGTCTGCTATTGAATAAATTGCTGATGCTCTGTTTATTGTTTCTATTAATTCTTTTGCTGATACTCCTGTTAAATTGCTTATTGATTCAATCATTTTTCCTTTGTCCTCCAACTCATCTACATCAAAGAGCGCTGAATATGGCGCGAATTTTCTTAGAATATTTGCATCAAATGAAAAGCCTGTTTTCTTTCTTATATTCTTGAGTACTAGAGGGAAAGTTGTTTCGTATGCATTTATACCTCCATTTGTAAACCAGGCCCATCTTTCAAGTCCTGCTCCCATATCTATTACTCTTGTTTTTAATTCTTCAAAGCCTGATTCTTTTACTTTGTACTGCATGTAGACTTGATTGCCTAGTTCTAAGCCGCCGCTAAAATATTCTATTGAAGGCCCAAAGTTTCCTCCTCCTGCCCACATGTCTTCATGGAAGCATAAATGTTTTGCTGGAATTTTAAGTCCTTTTGTCAAGAATTCATAAATTTGGGAAATTCCTTCTTCTTTAAAATAAATTAATTTTCCTGGAGGATTAAAGACATGCTGTCCTGCCATTATAAAGCCGGTCATATGTCTTCCTGTAACTCCTACATTATCAATGTCTAGGAATCTTAAACAGAACTGAGGTTCTAACACTGTTCTTGAAACAGGTTCAACATCGCCTGAAACTACATAAGGCTGGAAATCATTTATTCCTGCTGCCACAAAGTATAATTCATCATACCATCTGCATACAACAGGATATCTATCTATTGGTGTGTAATCCCATTTTTTGAATGTTTTTACAAATGCATCCCAAGATTCTTTGTAAGTTAGAGGTTCTTTGGCTATTTTTTTTCCTATAAAATAATAACCTCCCTGACAAGAGGATTCGTCACAGAAATCTCTCTCTTCTGCTGACCAAAAACCACGTCCGCATTTTTTGCAGATATGCCTTTCTAGTCCAAGAGAAGATAATGTTTTTACTGGATAGAACTTTTTGTAATCTTTCTTAAACTCTGGAAACATTTTCTTTTTTATTTCCTTGTCGCTTAGCATATTAATCACTATTTAAATTTATTATTAAAATATTCTGTTTTCATTCAAGATTCTCCTGTGGTACTCACATACTAGAATAGATTTACCTTCTCTTAAAACTTCTGTTAAATATTTTAATGTGTTGTATTCACATTTTGCAAATACTTTCTTTTCCTGCATTATTCCTGTATAAGAACCATAACTTACAGTTGAATTTCTATAATAGTAGTTATCTGAAAATAGACATAAGGAATCACTGCAGAAATCCTCTATAAGTATCCCTCCTAAAGTTGATAGTGCCGCTAAATATGTTTCGTTGGAGTCAAAAAGGTTATCTGTGGATATTACTGAAAGGATTATTCCTGAATTATTTGTATAAGTATTGAATGCAAAAGAAGCGCCCATAATCTGATTCTTTGAAAAAAATATTGGTCTTGATGTAAGGTATACTTACCATTTTGAATCTTTGACATAGTTAATCACATTAATATTTGAAGGCTGTTTCATTTTTAGTTGTTTTTTGAAACAGCCATTTTTTAGAGAACTTTTGCTGCTGCAATCATTGTCCATGTTTGTACAGCAGTATTCATAGATTATATTTAGAAGATTAAAGTTTAAAAAATTTTATTTTTCCAAGTTCTCTAAAAACCTTCTATTTGTTTTACTACTGTATGATTTTCACATAAAGGGATTTTTCCTCTTCTTAACATTAAGTCTGAAAAATTGAGTATATTCTCAAAATTAATTTCTGAATACGCGCAGTCAGGTTCTTTACAAAAGAGTTCATTTTCCAATCTTGTTAATTCACGAAAGACAGCAATAGAACCATTTCTTTTTGATTCTGCTTGGATAGTTAGATGAAAGATTATAAGTTGAGAGGGGTATGCTTCCATGGTCTGTTATGTTATCTGACAAGAAATCTCCTGCTCTTTTAAAGATATTTGTTTTTTTGGAATTTTCTATAGAATACACGGATTGATGGAGGATTATTGCCTGCCAATAAGGAAATATTTCTCCTTCCCAGATACTTTCATTAAATGAAAGAAGATTCTGCACTAAAGAGTCAATATTTATTTCTTTGTCTTTTTGTCTACCGATTATATCATAAGACTCTTCAAAAGGTTTAATCTCAAAATGTAATTCTTTATTGTTAAAAAGCGGACGGAGATTTTTTCTCAGTCTAACTTGGCTTAAAAAATATTCTTTTATACTCCTGCCCATTCCGCTCCTTACATCTAAATCTGAATGTGGGTCTAAATAATTAAAAATCGCCTAATGGGATAAGGAGCGGAACACAAAAAAAGTTCCTTTTTGTGCACAAGATTTTTTTGACAATCTTGTTGAAACCCTAACCTTTAGTTCAAGCAAAGCTTGAACACAAGAAAAACAAATTTTTTCGCATTGGTTAGGGTTAGTTTAAAATTGCACAGCAATTTTTAACTAGAAAATGCTAATTTTCACAGCAGTGAATCGGCGATTTTTAAGGCTTGAAAGCATAAAAATGTCCTCAACATTTTTGGCTTATAAAAATTTATTTCTAATTTTTATATCAAAAAATATAGATTAAAAAGATATTTTTTGCTGCCAAAAATTACAAAGTAATTCATTGAAAATCTCTAGATTTTCAAGCTCAAAAAACCAAAGGTTTTTTTGAGTTTTTGCAATTGCAGCCTAAAGGCAGGGGTTTCAACAAAAATCCAAAGGATTTTTGTGTTTTAAATCCCTGCAATTTTCAATAGAAATGAAAATTAAGTTTTTTCATTATGTTTAGTTAAATGACAATAAAAATTAAAAATAGATGGTAGAGTAAAAAAAATAAAGTTTTTGGAGGTTTTAGCCGAATAAACTTCCAAGTCCTGCTGCTGCATCTTCCATTGATACTTTTTCTTCTTTTTTCTCTTCTTTCTTTTCTTCTTTTGCTGCTGGTGCTGCTGACTGAACAACTGCTGCTGATTTAATTGCTTCTTCGATGTTTATTCCTTCAAGTGCTGCAATTAATGCTTTTGCTCTTGAACTGTCTGCGTTTATTCCTGCTGTTGTCAAAATTTTCATTACAGCTTCTTCTGTTATTTTTTGTCCAGCTTTGTGCAATAAAAGTGCTGCATATATGTATTCCATACTTTACACCTCCAATGATTAATTATTAACTCCTGATTTTAGTTTTAATGCCAGTGCCTCTCTTTCTGCTTTTGATACTAAAAATTCAATTACTTCTCTTATAGGTACTGCACTGTTAAATGCAAGATTAAATGCAAAATTGTGGGCTTGAATTATTTTATTTCTGAATTCATCAACATCTATGTTCAGAACATCTCCAAAATATATCTCATTATTGTCGTATACTGCAAGAAGAGAGATTCCTACTCTCATGGGTTCTATACCAAATCTTTTGCAGACTTTTTCTATATTCTCATTTATTGGGGTTCCCTGCTTTGCTATTTTTGTGTCTGCAATAACTGCCAACTTGCCTGCGTCAACTTTTGTTTTTATGCCGACACTTGCAAGTTCTGAGATTATAGGGCCTGGAGCAAAAGATGTTTTTCCTTCTGGAATGATAATGTTTATTGGTGTTATTTGTCCAGCTTTTATTGCTGAAGGACTCATACTCTGGCTTAAGATAACTGAAAGAGAAAAAGCATTTGTTTCAGTTAGAATTAATGCAGGCATTCCTTTTAAGTAAGAAATTAATTTTTCTATACCTGGTTTTTTTGATTTTATTAATTCTATTGCATTCTTTATTATTGTTTTTTTTGACATTACTATGCTCATCCTATTTCTAAGCATTGAACGTAATTTGTGAGCTTGTTTTGAAGGAAGACTCTGCATTGAACATACACCGATTACTTTGCTTTGAAGAATTCTTTTTGAGAGAAGTTCTGCTTCTTTTATTTTTTGTTCTTTATTTGTGTTCATGATACTTCAACTCTTACTGGCTTTGACATTGTAAGTTTTAACAGCATTGATTTTATCTGATGCCTTCCTCTTGGAAGAATTTTCATTATTGTTTCATAAATATGCATTATGTTGTCTGCTACTTCTTCATCTTTCTGAGCTTCAGAACCAACTGGAACTTTAATTACCGGCTGTTTTTGGATTAGTATTGTAATTTGTTTTGATAATTTTTCAGTTAATGCTTTTAAGTCTGATTTTGGAGCAAAGACCTGTCCTTTTTTTGGATTTGGCATTTTTCCAAGAGGAGCTAAGTACCTTCCAAATGCAGCTGCAATTTTTGGCATTACTGTTGCTTCTGCAATAAAGCAGTCATATTCCCTTGCCATTTTTTTTATTTTTTTTGGCTCTTTTGTGTATGTATCTAATTTGTCACTTGGGATTGTTAATTTACAAGTTTCTTCTGATGCAGTTACCATGTCTTTGTCTACAAATGCTGCAAAAGAAAATTTTTTTCCTCTTCCTGAGGGAAGTACTGCATTTTCTTCAACTTTGACTATTTTCTTAATATCATATTCTTTTAAGTTAATTATTAAATCAAAGGTTTGAGAAAAATTTCTCTTTGGTGAATCCTTTCTGATTTCTTGAATTTTTTCTATTATCTGTTTTTTGTCAACCATTTTTTTCCCTCCTGCTCTAATGGCAGTGAATGCGGGTTTTTGCTTAATTATATTTTAAATGTGAAGCTTTTTTAAGACTTTCTACTGAACTTCATATTCTCTTGCATTCTTCCCTTCAATAGTAATTCCCATTGAAACACAAGTTCCTCTGACTTCATTCATTACTCCTTTTAATTCTTTTGAAAGGGATGATTTCTGCTTCATTTTGGATATTTTTTCAAATTGTTCTCTTGATAAATTTCCAACTGATTCATTTTTTGTTTTGCCTGAACCTTTTTTTAATTTTAATTCAGAGAGAATGAGCTGGCTTGTTGGAGGAGTTCCAACTTCAAGTTCGAATTTTTTTGAGTCAATATCAACAATTAATTTTACCGGCACTTTAATTCCTGTAAATACTGCAGTTTCCTGGTTTATTTTTTGGATTACCTGCCCCATGTTAACGCCAAGCGGGCCCAGTTTTGTTCCAAGTGCAGCTCCTGCTTTTGCTGCTCCGCCATCAATCATTAAATCAACAATTTCTTTCTTTCCCATTTCTTATTGCAAGAAAAAAA
>CAZVOT010000007.1:22476-24642 GCA_964628775.1 Candidatus Woesearchaeota archaeon | reverse complement strand
TAATATCTGCATTAATTTTCTATTCTTTAATAGGTATATTTTTATATAAAAACAGAAAAAAAGTTTCAGTTGAGTACAAGATATTTTTTCTTTTAAAAACCCGGAAAGTTCTGGGGATTATTGAAAAAACAGGCAATAAATTCAAAAAAATAATAAAAGTATATTCAACAATAGCAATGATTGCTGGCTTTCCGTTTGTTTTTTTATCTATTTCAATTTTACTGCAAAATGCTTTTAAATTAATCATAAAACCTGAGTCCGCTTCTAAAATGAGCATAATGATTCCAGGAGTCCCAACTGGAGGAGCAGTTTATCTTCCCTTGTGGTTTGGGATGATAAGTATAGGTATCGCTGCGTTTATCCATGAATTCTCCCATGGGATTGCTGGTATTTCTGAAGGAGTAAAACCTAAATCAACAGGTATTGGTTTCTTGCTTGTCCAGCCTCTTGCTTTTGTTGAATTTGATGATAAAAGTCTTTTATCTGCTAAAAAGATTTCAAGGCTCAGAATACTTTCTGCAGGCCCTATGGCAAATATTTCAATGGCAATAATTCTTTCTATTTTTGTCTCTTTAATTTTTTATCCTGCAATTATGCAGAATTTTAATTATGACGGCATAAAATTAATTGGAGTTGAACCTGGAAGTCCGAGTTATGATGCAGGACTTAGACAAAATATAATTTTAACATATGTTAATGGGATTCAAGTCAGCAATATGACTCATTTTGTTTCTTTGCTTGAGAATATTGCTCCTGAGTCAGAAGTTATTCTTAGTAGTGCAAGCAATCATTACTCTGTTAAAACTATTGAGAATCCAAATAATGAAAGCAGTGCGTATTTAGGTATATTTTTCGAACAAAATTGGAAAGCGAAAAATGAAGGAATATTATATAATGCTCTTCTTTGGTTGTTTAATCTACTCGGCTGGATGATACAAATAAATTTTATGCTTGGGATTTGGAACTTCCTTCCTATTCTTTTTGCAGATGGAGGGAGATTTTTGTATGATTATGCTTCTTATTTTATAAAAGATGAAAAAAAAACAATGAAAATCGTTAATTTCGCCAATTCTTTTGTAATTTTCTTATTAATTCTTAATCTTTTTGGTTCTTATATTTTTTAGCAATGTTTATATTTAAGATACCCTTTATTTGCTAATTATAATATAATCGCTGATTTTTATGCCAGAAAAACAAATTGACAAAGAGACAAAAAAAGCCATTTTTAGTATTGCAGGGCAGGAAGGAGTAGATATATTTGAAAATTTGCCGGATAAGACTTATATAAATGAATTTACTCTGGCAGATAAGGTAAATATGCACATAAATTTTGTCCGTTCAATTCTTTACATGTTTTACAACAAAAATATGGTTGAATATGAAAGAAAAAAAGACATAAAAAAAGGATGGTATATCTATTATTGGAAATTGATACCTCAAGTTTTAGATGAGATTATTATAAAAGAACAAAAAGATAAATTAAAAGAGCTTAAAAATGAACTTAAAACAAAATCTTCAACTGAATGGATGAAGTGCCCCCTATGCAAAAAAATTTATACTTATGAAACTGCCCTTGAACTTTCTTTTTCATGTCCAGAATGCGAAAAAGTTCTTGAAATGCAGAAGACCAGCACAAAGAAAGTAAGGGATGAGATAAAAGTTCTTGAAAAAGATATAAAACAAAAAGAAACAACTCTAAAAACCAAGAAACAGAAAAAACCTGAGAAAAAAGAAAAAGCTCCAAAGAAAAAAGCTGTTAAAAAAACATCAAAAAAGAAAATAAAACCCAAAAGAAAATGATTTAAAGTTCAGGTTATTAGCTTTTTGTATGGACGATGAATCAAAAAAATTTATTTTAATTTTAAAAGAAACAACTTTAATGTTTAGCTTGATTTTTGGACTTATTTTTCTTTTGAGTGGAATAGTCAGAAACAAAGTATCTTATATAGAATCCTTATCTCTTTTTAATTCTGGATTTGGATTTTTCTTTGTTGGGATTCTTGCTCACACAATTGCTATGCTTGTTTCAAATGAAGAATTTTTGTACAGATTGAATTCATTTAATTTAATAAAACAGATTAGAGAAAGGCCCATTATTGCTGTTATTCTTGCATTATTTGGAATTGGTGTGATTATTGCTTAATTTTATAAATTTATTATTTTTTG
>CAZVOT010000007.1:12772-22376 GCA_964628775.1 Candidatus Woesearchaeota archaeon | reverse complement strand
GATAACTCTCTTTTGTTAGAAATAGCAGACTCTCTCCTTAGTAACATTAAGGTTGAAATCAAGAGTATCCCTATTCTTTATCTTGCAAATTTAGAAGATAATGGTTTAGATTATCATAAACTTATTCCAAGCAAAAAAATGAAAAGAATAGAAAACTTAAAAAGATTTTTTTCCTCCAGAAATTTCAGTATTAAAATTAGAGCCTGAAAATTTAGAAAACGTTTTATTTGAGTTTGATTCTGTTGAAGAAGGATATTCTAGATGCAAAATTCCTGTTTATGAAGATAATATATATTTAATTCCTTTTATTTTAGATGCTGATATTTATATGGGTAAACCAAATGTAAAACTGCAGTTGAATAATTTATTATACATTGATAAAAATTATAAAAAACCTTATGCTTGTGTTTCTAAAAAACAAAGAGAAGAAATATCATCTAATAAGAATTTTAGAAAATTTAAGAATTAATAATTCTGGTACCAGCTCGTTTTAGAAAATTACAGTGGACTCGCTGGTGCACTTAAGTTTGCTATTGCTTCCTTATGGCACCGCGAGTTTAGATAAAATTACAGTGGACTCGCTGGGATTTGAACCCAGAGCCTTCTGCATGCAAGGCAGACGCGATACCGTTTCGCCACAAGCCCGAATTTAATATATTTCAAAATAAAGAATATATTAAAAATATATTGTTTAGTAAAAATTCTAATTTAGTATAGGATTTTTACTCCAGAAAATTTATCATTAATTTTCAAGAAAAATTTTCGCTGATTTGCCAAATCTCAAATGGAATTTTCGCAGGGTAAAGATTATTGTCCTCTTATCATTCCGATTAAATAAAGAATTACTATAAAAACAGACATGAATATTGCAAGCATTCCTGGATTAAAATAATAGTACATTGGAGATAAAAAAGCATTAACAGTTCTATTCTGCCCTGCTAAAGATAAGAAAATTATAAGAGAAGAATTTATCCAAACCAAGCTCATTATTAATTTATCCTCACCAATTAACATGGGTGCATTTATTGCTGCTATTGCTGCAATTATTACAAAAGTGTCTCCTGTCACTGCAACTATTAAATCACCTAACTGAGGTACTCCTGCAAAAATGTAATATGCTGCCATTGGAAGAAGTATTTTTATACAGAAAGTATAAATCAAAGTTATTGTCATAAAAATTGCTGTTTCTGATTCTTTGTTGAACATTTTTCCTGCAAGAATCATTATTATTATGAAAGGTCCGAATATTCTCATATCCAGTCCCATAATAAAAGGCATTAATAATGAAAGAACAGCTACAATAGCTATACTAACTAAAATAGTTGTCCAGCCCATTGCTTTTTTATTCATTGAAATATTTAGAACATTTTGAGATTAAAAATATTTGGTAGTTTTCAATTATATAATAAAAAATTATATAATAAATATTTTATAAAAAATATTTTGAAAATAAGTGATGTGTGTACTTCATCTATAAAGTATGCTTGATGCCAGATAGGCATCAAGCGGAATCTTTTGCATTTCTTGTATATGATTCTCCCATCTTAAAGTGTCACGAATGACCTTTTGATGGATCAACTACATTAAGGAGGTGATCCATCCGCAGGTTCCCCTACGGATACCTTGTGACGACTTAACCCTTCTCGCCGAACTAGAGTTCAAATCTACCAAAGAAGATAAACCTTCACTCTAGCCCAACTCGAATGGTGCGACGGGCGGTGTGTGCAAGGAGCAGGGACTTATTCACCGGGAACTTTTGATTCTCGATTACTAGGGATTCCGTCTTCGTGTCGGCGAGTTGCAGCCGACAGTCTGCACTAAGGTTAAGTTTATGAGATTTGCTTCACCTTTCGGTGTTGCGTCCCTTTGTCTTAACCATTGTAGCTCGCGTGTAGCCCAGTGGATTTGGGGCATACGGACCTACCGTTGCCCATGCCTTCCTCTTCCTATTGAAAGCAGTCCCCCTATGGTACATTCCTTCCGGAGAAGAAATTAGCAAATAAGGGTATGGGTCTCGCTCGTTACCTGACTTAACAGGACGTCTTGCGACACGAGCTGGCGGCGGCCATGCACCACCTCTCAGCGTGTCCGGCAAGTTCTTTAGACTGGCCTTCATTCTGCTGTCGCCCCTGGTGAGGTTCACGGGGTTGAATCCAATTGAACCGCAAGCTCCACCTCTTGTCGTGCTCCCCCGCCGATTCCTTTAAGTTTCAGCCTTGCGACCGTACTCCCCAGGCGGCCCATTTAATGCCTTCGCTTCGGCACTGCATGCCCTCAAAGAACATGCAACACCTAATGGGCAGCGTTTACGCCTTGGACTAACCGGGTATCTAATCCGGGTTGCTCCCCAAGGTTTCGTCCCTCACTGTCGGACTCGTTCTAGTCAAGCGCCTTCGCCACTGATAGTCCTTCTAGAATTACTAGATTTTACCCTTACTCTAAAAATACCCTTGACCCCTCCCGATCCCTAGTCTTATAGTATTCTTCGCGGAGCATCGCTTGAGACGGATGATTTCACGAAGAACTTATAAAACCAGCTACGGACGCTTTAGGCCCAGTAATAACGGTCACCACTTGGGGCTCCGGGGTTACCGCGGCTGCTGGCACCGGTATTACCCACCCCTTATTCGTAGAGTACATTAAGCTCTACAAAAGCATTAGCATAGCTAACGCACTCTGGCTGGCCCCATCACACTTTCGTGCATTGTGGAGGTTTCGTACTTGCTGCACCCCGTAGGGCCAGGGCCCTTGTCTCAGTGCCCTTCTCGGGGCTTCACCTCTCAGTGCCCCTATTGATCGTAGGTTTGGTAGTCCGTTAAACAACCAACTGCCTAATCAAGAGCAGACTCATCCTTAGGCGCGGAAGCATTTTAGAAAAAGTACATTCCAGTATCTTTTTCCTATAGGGTATTATACTCAGTTTCCCGAGGTTATCCCCCTCCTAAGGGTAGATTATCTACTTGTTACTGAGCCGTTTGCCATGATTTAGCCGAAGCTAACCATAGACTCGCATAGCTAAATCCCAACCAGATAGCAGTGACCTCCAGCGGGATCGACTGGAATTAAAAAATTTGATCGCTGTTACATAATTTTAAAGAAATTGGCAGAGGATGTAGTTTCATATGGAATATTATGAAACTGACTTTATCTCTGCTCAAATTTTGAACCATATACCGAAATTGCAAAAGATTCCACTATGAACATACTTTATAGAGCTATAAAGTACACACACCAAGTAATTTTAAAATAGAAACTTTTTATAAAGGTTTTGGTTAAATTTTTGATAAAATGCTGTAATTATTTCTCCATATTTTCCAATAATTTTTCAAAAAGAATTTTTTCTTCTAAACTTAAATCATTATTTTCTCCAGATAAAACTAATAACTCTTCAAGCATAAATTTTTCTTTATCATAATCGACCGAAACTTTGTTATAATTCTCCTTTAATAAAATGGATTTATTACTTATTGAAAAATCTCTTATTCTCGATTTTCTATTTTCAAATGAGATTACTCTGAAAGAAGTTATATAATATAAACTCCTTAAATTTTTTATAAAATTATTATAAGATACCTCAAATTTCTGTCTATACTCTCTTATTTTTTTTACTCTTTCATCATTATAATCAATCTCAGTTATAAATAAATCTATAGAATTATTCATTTTTGGAAGTTCTTTATTTTTTAAATAGTAAAAATTTATTTTTACTCCAGAAAATCTCCTAGATATCAAAGAATTTTCGCTGATGAATCGCAGACTGCTGCGGGGTATGGTTCAAGCTCAGCATAAACACAAGGATGTAAGTCCGCATTAACCCATTTTCTTTGAATCATCAAATGAGTACCTGTATGTCATTAAATCTTAATTCTTTCTTGTAAATTATTTAAAGTTAACTATACAAGCAAAGATAATTTTTCAAGCCCGGCAAGTACTTCACTTATGTAATTATGGGCTTCCATAAATTCAGATGAATGCCTGCTTTTAGAATTTTTCATTATTTCACTGTACTTTCTTAAAACAATACAGTACTTATTCAATATCCTAGATACTCTTTCATGGATTTCTGTTTTTGAAAGCATATCTTCAATTACAAAAGCTAACTCTTCGATATACTTTAATTCGACTTCTTTTGACTGCAGAATAGGTTTGTATACGTGGAGGATATTATTCAAGTGTGATTTCCAGTCAATTGGCATCTACTAATTGATTGATAGGGATTTTAAATAATTAATCTGTCAAGAAAGGTATAGCCAAATGAAGGAGAAGATCTAATATTTCTTTTTTTGTGAGTTCATTCAAAAATTGATTTTTTGGATAAAACTCATATATACTTGTCGGCTTTACTAAAAGCTGAAGTCTGCCGACAAATGTTCTTGAATATTTTATTGATTCTTTTTTTACTCTTATTGCAAAATGAATAAAGCTGTATTTTTCACATAAATCCAGCCAGATATTCTTTAAATCTATTTTATTGGAGTGAACTTGCTTTACTGATTTTAAGGCACCGTCTTCAAATTCAAGCAGAATCATTTTTGTTTTTACAACAAAAAGAACTTTAAGCGGATTTGCAAAAAGTTTCAGGGAAAGTTTTGTTTTCTCTTCAAGATTTACTATTTTTTTCTCAATAAGCCAGGATATTACAGGCCAGGCAAAAAAATCCTCTAGATGTATCTTATTGTTTTTCAGGCAGTACATCAAATGATTAAAGGCAGTGTTATAAATTGACTGCATATCTTTGCATAATGATATTTTTTTTATCATCTCAAGAGAAGCATCTTCATCTACATCAACAGTTATTCTGCTTTTCAAGTCAAAAAATGCAGAATTTTTTCCTGAAGTTATTTTGAAATTGGTAATTAATGGAAAAAACTCTAGAAATAAGTCTGGGTGGGTGTCTACTGATTTTTGAATAATTCTAAGCAGATTTATTAAATCATTTTTAGGCCATAATTTTAATTTCTTTTCTTTGTATGCAGAATTCATCAGAGATACAAATTTAATCAAGAATCTCCTTCTGTCTTTTTCTTTTCTTAATTTATATATACCCTCTAAAAGAGAGATATGGACATATTTATAAAAATGTACTTTTTTTCCTTCTGATTCAATTATTTTTTTAAGTTCTTTTACATTATCATCATTGTACCATTTATAATCTACAAAATAGCCGTCTTTTATTTCTTCAAGCAATGAGAGTTTTTTTCCTTTTATTATTGTAAGCATGTTACATTCATTTCCAAAAAAAGAGAGAATCACGTCCCGCATTATCTCATTGATTATCACAAAATTGTTTTTATTTGCAAATATAAATGGAACTGAAACAAAAGCATTTTTTTCTTCTTTTCCTTCGTTCTCTAATTTTGAGAGTTCTATAAATTTTTTCCATTTTTTCCATTCTAATTTCAGATATTCTTCAAATTTCATTTTCTCTCACCAAGAGCTGATGTCATAAAACCAATAATCTTTAAGTCAAATTCTTTTGAAAGAGTTCTTAACACACTAAACCATTCTGTAGGAGGATTGCCTTTAAATTCTATGTATTTTTTTGCTTCTGTAAATTTTTTACTTGCAATTGCTGTATCTCCGAATAAAAGAATAGTATCATCTTTTATTTTGTGATTAAGTCCGCCGTATACAATTGAAAGCCCTTTTAATTTTGAAAATTCTTTCTCAAATATCTTTGAGTATGAAAAAAATAAAGATAATGCAAGTTTCAAAATACCCTCGCTTCCTTTATCAGGTATATCTGAATAAAACTTTAAGTTTCCAAGAGAACAGGGTATATCAAAATGTGCTGTTTTGAATTTCTGTTTTACTGAATTTATTTTTTTTCCAAGAATCTTATAATTTGGTTTTCCAAAATAATCTACTGCTGTTTTTATCTGGGGTATTTTAAGAGGATTGAATCCCATTACTTTTGAGGCGCAGTGGTCAATCGAAAGAATATCATTGCTGGAAATTATCAAATTCATTTTTTTTAAGTCGCCAAACATAGGCCCTAATCCTTCAAGACAGTGGAATGCATCTATTATACAAAGATTTGGTTTTTTGAAAAGGACCATATCAATGAACTTATTAGATAAACTTCCCTCACTGTTGTTGTGCATTTTTCTTTTTTCAGAATGCATCAAAAGTCCCTGATAATTTTTAAAGCATAATGTTACTCCCTCAATCACATGTGTTTTCATTTTTGCTAAATCTATAAAAACATCTGATTCTACGAATTTTTTCGGCAGATTGAATTCCTTGAAATACTTTGCATTTCCTGAATTTACTTTTATATATTCTTCTTCATCTAACTTTAGTATCTTTGCACCCGATTTTTCTAAAATATCTGAGTATCCTGTAAAGTCTAGTACCTCTTTCCCTTTTATCTCAGACATTGGATTTTCTCCGACATAAACTGTTTTTGCTCCTGCTTTTATACATTCTTCTACAACTGTTTTTATTACATCAACATCAACTATGTATGGAGAGCAAAACTGAGCCATCAGATTAGGTTTTATAAAAACTACCTCTCCCTTTTTTACAAAATTTTTGATGCCTCCTAGAAGATTTATTGAGTCAATTACTGTTTTTTTAATATCACTGCCTTTTGCTATTGAAACAATGCTGTCCATTTCTCTATCCTCCTTGATACACCATACATAAAACAGAAAACTAAAGGCCATGAAAAAATAACATATAATGGGGGCTGGAAATCTGAAGAAAATCTCCACATATCAAAATAACATCCAAAAAACTCAATTAAAAATCCCATAAAGCCTGCTGAAATCATCATATTAAATATGTTTCTTGTACTCTCTTTATTCATCAGAAATATATCTATTAAAAAAAGAAATGAGTATAATCCTAAAAATCGGTAGTCAACTGATTTATTGCTTTGAAATATCAAGAAAACAGCAGATAAGTAAGAAGCTGATATAAGTGAAAGATTGTTTATGTTTATTTCTTTTAAAATCATATTTTAAATTAAAGGTTTTTAGTTTATATTGTTTTATATAAAACTGTCTGCTGGTTCATATAAACAAATTTTATCTTATTTTCAAGTTCATAACTGCTTAATTTTCTGCAGACGTTTGTATAATAATCCAAACTTGTTTTGCACCAAGGGTTGATTATTATTATATGAGAAATGTTATTTATATCATTTATATTCTGTGAAATAGAATTTATTTTGTTATTTTTGTCATACCAGAAAACCATAAATGGATGATGGCAGATTATATTTGTTGTATTCTCATTTTTTAACATGTAATCTACAACATTATATATGCCTGTAGGAAGAACCCACTTGAATATAACTATATTTCTTAATGAAGAATTTAAAAAACCGAATAAAAGGATAAAGATTAGAATTACAGGGATATTATTTAATGGAAATTCAAATTTTATTTTGAATTCTGATTTTATTAATTCAAAAATCTCTTTTAGTGAAATACCTGAACTTACTGATAAAAGAGGAAATATAGGTATAAAGAATCTCCAGTCAAAATGATTAGTTATGATTAAATATATAAGAAGAAAGAAAAAAGGAAAAGAGAATAATATGTTCTGGCTTTTTTTGATTTTAAATGCAGAATATATTGAGAAAATAGAAAGAATTGGAAGAAAAAAACCGAAAGTTGAGAATATCTCAATAAAAAAATCCCAGTCAGGTCTTCCTACTGAAACATCTGATAGGATATTGCCCATATAACTTAAAGGCATTTTGTTTAGGAACATACCTAATGCTAATAATATAAGCCAAATACCAAAAAGAATACCTGAAAAAATAAAGGGTTTATAATCAAATTTGATTTTTTTGATTATTAATATTAAAAAAAGAGAGAAGATTACTGCTGCTGCATTGTATTTTGTAAATATTGCCAAGAAGAACAACAGCCCATTTCTTTTCCAGTTAGAATTATTTTTATTTAGAAGTATATCCATAAAAGCAACTAACATTAAAACAGAAGTTAAGATAAAAAAAGAATCTGGATGTATTAACTGCGACTGAGCAAACATTATTGGAGAAGATAAAAAACATAAAAGAGAAAAAAATGCAATTTCCTGCTTTAGATATTTTTTTGTGAAAAAATAGAAAATAAAGTAGGAAGAAATAGATGGAAGGAGATTTAATATTCTAAATATAATATTTTCCGGCATAAGTCCTATTTTTAGTAAAAATGCCAGGAATATGTGATACAAAGGAGCATAATGAGGAAGAAGGGCTTTTCCTCTGTTTTCTTCAAAAGTGCTCCAACCTAAATTTAGAAAATTTGATTCTGATATAAATTTAGCTTTATTTAAATGCAGAAAATCATCAAAACCAGGATATTCTATGTATAGGATTTTTTCGAAATGAAGATTTGTGATATAGAATCCAAAAAAAAGAATTATAATAACTGCGAGGAAGTCTATTGCTTTTTCTAATTTGGTGTTTTTCTTCATTTATTAAAATTAGAAGAGTTGGATTTATAAATTATTTATAATTGTTTTAATCCCACATAGTATATAATGTTTACTTTTGTGGGGTTAAATAATTTATTTTAGATATTTTAGATAAATCTGAAAAAAATTTCTGAAAGTATCTTTATATTTTTCCAGCAGAAACCTTTCTATATTCTCTATATATCCATTATCAAAATCTTCTAAACTTTTTAAGTAAGATATTCTTTGGGATTTCCTTATTATTAATGGGGCATACCCTTCATTAATTAATATTATATTTATCAAAAAGCGCCCCACTCTGCCATTGCCGTCATCAAAAGGATGAATTTTTTCAAATCTGCCATGAAAAAAAGCTGCTTTTTGAAGAGGGTGTATATTTTTTTCTGAATAAAACCAAGCAATAAGATTTTTCATTTCTTTTCTAACCTCTTCAGGAGGAGTTGTTTTAACATTTCTGTGAAGAATGAAATTCGGCACTTTTTTATATCCTGTTTCAATTTCCATGTCCTTTGTCAGAATTTTGTGCATTTTTATTATATCTTCTTCTGACACCTTAAATTTATTTTTTAAAATTGATTCAACAACTTTTCTTGAGTTTCTTGTTTCATAAATCTCCCTTAAATCCTTTCCATTAATCACTTGGTTTTCAAACAAAACAAGAGAAACATCTTTTAATGTCAATGAATTTCCTTCAAGAGCATTTGATTCATAAGTAAAATTTGCTGTAAACCTGTCAAACAAATCTTTAATCTGATTTTTTGTAAGTTTTGAGATTATCCTTTTAAATTCATACTTTGTAACTGCCAACTGTTTTATCCGCTCTTTTGTAAAAATTAAGTTTGTTTTATATTTTTTCAAAGAATCATTTTCAAAAAGTTTTTTTTCTTTCTCCTCAAAAAAATTTTTAAGATTATCTGATAATTTTTTTTTATTTACTATTTTAGATATTTTGGTAATTTTTCCATTTTCAAGCCGTATTGACTTTACTGCATAAATGTATTTTTTTCCATTAATTATTTTTTCAGTAAAATAAACCATATGTTAATTTAACCCCACATAATATATAAATTTTACTTTTGTGGGGTTAAATAATTTATTTTAGATTTATTATCTGATTTGAACAAAAACAAGTAAAGAAAAAGAATAAAAAAAGAAAAATGCGGAGAGGAGGGAT
>CAZVOT010000007.1:0-12672 GCA_964628775.1 Candidatus Woesearchaeota archaeon | reverse complement strand
ATAATTCTTTTGTTTTATTTAAAGTGTTCTTTGATAAAGGCATAATATAAATTTTAAGATAGATTATTGAAAAGAGATTTTTCTAGATAAGAAATTTCTTCTTCAGTCAGATTTTCTTCTGATTTTTCTTTTAGTTTAATAACAGCACTATAAAAATCCTGAAAGCTGATATATTTCTCAACTAATTCTTTTAATTTATCAATTGAAATTGTTGAATCAAAATGTTCCTTTTCATAGTTGATATTGCCATCTTTTTTTGAGAAATAAGGTGACACTCTTGCTGTTTCTCTGTCAGTATTAAAAATTCTTAATGTATAATCATCATCTTCTTTCTTTACTTCGATGTCTAATTCGTAATGAGATGGTATTTTTTTTAGAGAAATTGATAATAAAGGATTTAAGTTTATTATCAAGTTACTCCCTTTTTTTGTTTCCTGCAAAATAACTTCCAAGTTTTCCATTTATTAATGGAAATTAAAAAAATTTATAAGAGTTTTTAAAAAGAAAAAAAGAAGGAGTTTAAATATTTGCTCCCATTCCCTGCAATAATCCTCCAAACAAGACAGACATAAAGTCTCCGACTTTAAGAATTACAGATATAGGTTTTACTTGAATTTCACCTGACAGTATCATTCTTATTATCTGTCCTAAAAATGAAGGCACTGCTGTTATTACTTCACCGAAACCTTCTGCATTTTTAAGTTTCATCTCCCACCAGTTTCTAAGCTTCATTATTGATGCAAAATCAAACTGAATTAAGATGTTGTCGCCTTTGCTTCCTGCTCCTTCTGCTGCATCATAATCTACAGAGTCCAACCTTCCATCTTTTGTCTGGAAATTAAGTGCAAATACTGTTTCGTTTTTGAATGTCATTCTTATTGATGAAGACATATCTCCTAATTTCCTGACTGCATCTCCTAATGTTTGGTGGTCATCTATTGCAAGATTTATGTTATATACCATTTGTTCAATCAAACCTTCTTCTTTTGCTGATATCCACTTTGCTTTTAATTCTTCTGCTAAGCGCAGTATTTCTGCTTCAGTTAAGTCTACACTTAATTTTAATCTAGGTCTTAAACCCTGAATTCTTAAGTTTCTCTCTCCTGTGCTTTTTGTTCTTCTAACTTCTACATTATTTCCTGAAATCACTTCTTTTTGCTGCTGTTTTAATTCCTGGATTATCTTTGTTTTTTCTTTGTGAAGTTCTTTTTTTGCTTTTTCTATTTCTTTGGCTACTTCTTCTTCGATTATATTTACTATCTGTTCTTTTTCAACAGAAGTTAATCCTTCTTCTTCCTGTCTTGCTACTGGTTTTAATTCTTGATTAACTTCTTCTCTCATTATATTACCTTCATCATCAAACATAACATCTTCCTTTACCATCTGGACTTGTGTTGTTGAGGATACTTTAAAATCCTGCGATAAATCATAGTTACCTTGTCCAACTGCTTGTCTTACAACTGATTTTGCAAACTGAGTTTCTGAACTGAATCTGTATTCGAATTTTTCTTCGTATAATTCTACTTGTACATTCTCTGTTTTTATGCTGATTTTAGTCGGCTCAAAACTTGGGAATGCTTCTCCTGCTACTGCACTTAAGTATGCAATTTCACTGTCATAGGATTCTATTCTGTAGAAAATGTTGTTTATCTTTGCTCTTACATCATTTGAAGTAAGTTCTCCTTTTTCGTATTTATCTGATTCTTCCTGAATTTTTTCTGTAATTCCTGAAAGTATTTCTGCTCTTTTTTCCTTCATTTTTTCAAGTCTTACTTTACTGTATTCTTTTTCGTATTTTGAGTAGGCACTGTTAATCTGCTCCTGAATTATATCATCCCAATTTTTGAAGATAATTTCAACTTCTATTTTAAAGAATGTTTCTTCTTTATTGGACTGTTCACTTTCTACAAAGTCAGGAGTGAATTCTGCATGCTGTCCTACATAAACTTCAAAATTATCGTCTGAATAAACTTGAACTCCTCTAAGTACATCAGCCCAATTGTCATAGTCGTGGTATCCAGCTATTTCTGCAATTACTACTTCTACTAATGACTGTTTTTCTGCTGAGTCAAGTTTTTCATTTATTTCATCTCTTTTTACTAAAAGTTGGTACTGGAATTCTTCTGTTGTAATTTCTTTGTTCTTGTATTTTTCTGCAAGAGATGAAAGTCCATTTGCAGTTGAAACAAGTTCATTTATCAATGCTTGGTCTATGCTTGAATATTCTGTTTTTGTGTTTTTTATTGCTGATATTTTATCTAAAAATTCTGCTTCTCTTTTCTGCTTCCAGAAATTTTCATTTGCTCTTCTAAGTTCTGATTCTACTGTTTTCCAGTTTTTCCATTCAAGAATTATTTCTGTTCTGCACCATTCTTCTACTGGATGGCACCATTTTCCCATATTTGCACTTAAGTATTCTGTTTTTACTAATTCCTCTTTCCATCCGCCTAAATTCAATTCATCTGTCTCCCAATCATACCAAATTTCTGGGTATCCTTCGGTTGAAACAAATATATAATCTGCTTTATTGCTGTCAAGTTTTTCCATTTGTCCGTTTGCAGTAAGTCTTGCAAGTTCTACATCATATGCTGTTACACTTGCAGATGTTTTGTAGGCTTTTGCTTTTTCAATGAATTTATTTATCGCACTTACTTCTAAATCTGCAGATATTCCTTCATTTTCAAGGTCTGATAATAATCTTGAAGCTAATCTTAATTTTCTTAATTTATCTGCTTCTTTCCATGCTTCTTTTTCAGCAGTATTTACTTCTTTTTTGTATGTTTTTGCAAATCTGCCGAGGTCTAACCATAAATCAAATCCTCCTTCTTCTCTGTTTTCATCATACCACCAGTTGAAGTGAAGTTCTATCCCTCTTGAAATTACTCCTTTATCTGTTGTTCCTGTTGTTGTTTTCTTTACTGTTTCAATTTTTCCTGAGTAAATCATAGAATGGTGTCCAATTTCTATTTCATCATATTGATTTTTCCATATATCTGCTATTCCGGGGCCGTAGAGAATCATATACTCTCCAATTATTTCTGCTTTGTCTCTCCAGGCATCTCTGTATCCTTCAAGTTCACTTCTTAAAAGAACATATTCATACTGAAGTTTGTATGCTTTATCACTTGAAGGTTCAAGTTCAAATGCTTTTATTTTATCTGTAAAAGTATTTAATTTTTCTATTATTTCATTGCTTATTTCTTCTATTTCATCTGAAAAAATATTTCTTTCTTCTGCAGATTTTCTTGCTTTTATTAAAAGATGAAGTCTTCTTAATTTTTCTGCTTCCTGCATTGCATCATTTCTTGCTCTATTTATTTCTATTTTGTAATCTTTTTCAAATTGTTTTTCAGTTCCTGTCCAGATATTCATCCAGCACTCTTCGTTGTAGTCATCACATCCGCAGTTTAGTCCAATATTAAAGTTAGTGTCTTTGTATAATTCTTTGTTGTCTAGTTTGTATTCTTCTACCATCTGATCATACCAAATGTTAGGTGTTCCTGTTGTATATAATAAAAGATACGGACAGATTTCCTGCATTTCTTTATATTCAAATGCTTCTCTGTATCCATCTAATTTTGTTCTTATTATCTCTGAATCATATACTGCTTTGTATGCATTTTCTTTTGAAGGACTGCTTGAGAAATCTTTTAACTTATTTACTGCTGTGTTTATTTCATCTTTTAGGCTTTTTGCAATTTTTTCATTTTCCTCACTTATTGAGAAAGTTTTTTTGTATTCTTTAATCATTCCTGCTTTTTCCAAATCTCTTGCTTCATTTTCTGCATTAGTATTTGCTTCTTGTATTTTTTTCTTTGCTTCTTTGCTTGTTCTTCCCCAATTAAACCAGATACTTAAACCACAGCTGTAATCATCACACCAGTGATTGAAATTAAGTTCTTTTCTGTCTGTTCCCTCTCCTTTTTCAAAAACAATTAGATTACCTAACTGAATTTCTCCGAACTGGTCAAGCCAAGTCTGAGCTTTTCCCGGACCGTTTATTGTTACATAATCTCCTATTTCTTTTAATAAATCAGTATTTTCTTTGTATTCTTCTCTCAAGCCATTAAAGTATGCTTCTGATAATCTAAGCTGGTATGCTAATTTGTATACTTCATCTAAATTGTCTGGATTATTTGCATAATTTTCTGCATATGTTTTTAATGGTGTTATATGGGTATCAAGTATTTCTTTTCCTTTTGTTGCTGCTTCTCCGATTGGAGAGGATATTCCTGCTAATCTTTGTTTTGATTTTTCTGCTTCACTCCATTTCCAGTAGTCGTCTCTTGCTCTATTTGCATCTGCTGGCTCTTTATCATAACCTAATGCTCTCCAGTTTATCCAGCAGTCAGAACAAATTTCAGAATTATCAGAACATTGATTGAAATTAAAATTAAGTTTGTCTTTTATCAACTCTTTCCAGTTGTGATTTATCTGCAATTTTCCGTAGTAATCTGTCCATGTTTGTACACTCTCTCCAGGAGATTTTATTAAAACATAATTTGCAAAATTCTGCCATTCACTTTCGCTTAAATCCTGGAATTTATCTGCTTCTTGTCTTATGTAATATTCGCAGGATTTTTTACAGGTAAGTTCAGCATTGTATACATCACCTGAATTTACTGCATTTATACAATCTGTTAAGTAAGTAGAAATTTTACTTGATGAATCTTCTGTTCCTGATGGAAGTCTTAAATTTGATAAATAATCTGATAGCACAACTTCTGTACTTTGACAGGTTCCATCATAACAGCAATTACTACAATCCTGCTCCCATGCTTGAGTTCCTGTACATTTTTCATTTCCCGAACAGCATACTCCTCCTCTTGAAGTACATCCTTGTTGTTCTGAACTAGTAGAATCTTGTTGTTCTGTATTGGTAGAAGACTGACACTGTCCTACACAGCAGTTTTCTCCATTGTCTAACACTGTTAAAGTTCCTGAACAAACTTGATTTTGAGAACATATTACTCCTCCTAAATCTGAACAGGACTGCATGGGCTCTTTTACAGCACTTGCTCTGCAGACACCTGTGCAGCACTTATCTGTATCATTAACAGTTAATACTGCTGTATCACAAATCATTCCATCTGCACAGATTATTCCTCCAAGTTCACTGCAAGTTTCTGCTGTTGCAAAACTAAAAAGCAAAAGCAAAGAGAAAAACATTAACAAAAATTTGCTGTTCATTATGAAAATAATGGTTTTTTTAATATTTAAAGATAGTTAAAATAACAAGAGGTGTACTATTTTTATAAAAATAAGTGATTTGAATAATTGAAAATTTCTGGATGTGTATAAAATTAAAAGTCAAAAATTTTTAATAAAAAAAAAGAAATTTGAAAGTAAAAAAAATTAAATTTGAGCATTTTTATGCTGTTCTTGCTCTTCTTTGCTCTCTTTTTTTCTTTCTGTTTTGAATTCTTTTCTTTCTAGTTCTCCATCTGCACCTGAATTTGTTGACTGTTTTCTTCCAGTTTCTTGAACTTCTTTTCATCTAAGATGGGAAAAATAGATAAGGTTTTAAAAAGGTTTCTTTAACGTTTTATACTTAAAATTTTCTTTATTTTACTGCCTAATTTTGACGGATCTTTTGCAAAATATCCTGGCAGAGTTAAAAAGAAATTAAGAAAGATATATTCACTCAATGTCTTTATTTTTCTTTGTTTTATTTCTTGTTTTGGTTTTTTTAACAAATCTTTGTAAATTTTTAAGTATTCATTAAATGTTTTTTCAAACTTTATATTATTTGAGAATTTCTTAGAGTTTTCTCCCATCTTTTTTAATAATTTAGGATTATTGTATAATTTCTTTATTTTTTCTGCATATTCTTTTATTTCTTTTTTTTCATTTTTTGTATGTTTTACAGAGAAACCATTAAAGCCTTCTCTTACTACTTCCTTGTGTCCTCCTGAATATGCACAAATGAGTGGTTTTCCATGCAGTGTTGCTTCTGCTGCTGCTACACTGAAATTTTCAAAAAGAGAAGGAGAAACAAAAATATCGCAGACATCATATAAAGCAACAAGTTCTTTTCTTTCTACATATCCTGTAAAAATAACTTTGTCTGTTAAATTTTCTTTTTTTACTAAATTTTTTAAATCATCAAGAGCCGGGCCTTTGCTGGTTATTATTAATTTTGAATTTTGAATATCTGCTATTTTAAATGCCTTTATTATTATATCAATTCTTTTCTCATAGCTTACTCGTCCTACATGAAGAAGGATAAACTCCTCTTTTTTTACTTTATACTTTTCTTTTAATTTTGAGTATGTTTCTCCCTTATCATTTACAAGTCCATTGTATATTCTTGTTATATTTGATACGCCTTTTTTTTCCAGCAGTTCTTTTGAAAAATCAGATGGGACTATTACTAAATCGCTTAGTTTGTAATAAGAGGAAATCCATTTGTAACCCATTAAACTTACAAATTTTGTAAATAAGTCAAGAATTTTTGATTTTTTCAATATTCTCTTTAATTTTGAACTTTTAATTGCTTCAAATTTTTTCTTTATAACTTCATTTATAAAATCCGGGAGCAGAGTATGGAATGTGGCAACAAGAGGGATATTATATCTTCTTGAGAAAGTATATGCAGCAAAGCCCATAGATATATGTGTCTGGGCGTGTATTATATCCACTTTATTGAAATTGATTAATTTTTCAATTTTTTTTAATTTAGGGAATATAGATATTTTATAATCTGGATATAAATCAAGTTTTTTTCCTTTGAGATAAATTATATTTATCTCGTCTTTTTGCATTACTTTTTCTTTTTCGCCTAATGTCACAACCCAGACAGAGTTTCCTGTTCTTGAAAGTTCTCCTGCAATCTGTGTTGTTGTTGATGCAACACCGTCTACATTAGGCCAGAAAGTATCTGTAAAAAAGACAATTTTCATATGTTAAGATTAGAAAATGCAAAATAAAAGCTTATTCAATATTTATAACCGCTTCCTTTGTGGTACCTTACCCCTTTAATAGGAATATTCATCATTAATTTAAATGAACCAATAAACCAGGAGGACATTACTTTGATATACCCATTTTTTTCAAATCTTCTTGTTGAAGTAAAAACTTTTACTTTTTTATCTCTATAAACCTTACCTAACTTTTTTATTCTAAAACCAATGTCTGCATCTTCAACATAAGGTAAATTTTCATTAAAACCCCCTATTTTTAGAAATTCATTTTTTCTAAATGCGCAGTTTGTCCCTCCTAATGCTGCAAAATTAAACGAGAAAATAAAAAAATGTGTTAATTTCCGCAGAAGCCAGTAGAAGAATCTTGCTTTTATAGATTTACTTCTTGGATAGTCGTCCCCTCCTACTGCTATAATCTCTTTATCTTTAAAATTATTATAAATCAATTCAAGCCAATTTTTTTCAACTAAACAATCCGCATCAGTTACTGCAATGAGTTCTGATTCTGCTATCTTTGCCCCTTCATTTCTTGCATTACTAACTCCTTTTCCTTTTTGAATTATAACTTTATCTGCATATTTTTCTGCTATTTCTCTTGTCTTATCTTTTGAATTGCCGTCAACAATTATTATTTCATATTCATTTCTTGGAATTGTTTGATTAATAAGTGATTTCAGAGTATGTTCTATATTCTCTTCTTCATTATAAGCAGCTATTATTACAGATAATTTCGGCATAACAATTGGAAAACAATTTATAATTTAAATTCTTGTCCATTCCTTTCTTTTTTGGGGATTTAGGTATTCTAATGAATAAAAAAATGAAAAAATAAAAAATAAAATCAATAAAAATATGAAATTTAAAAATTGAATCGGCCCTAACTTAGTTTTATTTTTTAATTTTATTGCAGCTGCCCAAATTAATAAAAATAAAAGATTTATCAGAAGGATTGATTTATCAAAATAATATAAAACGAGTCCAAGAGCCCATAATGAAATTGGGTGGATAATCACAATTGGAAACTTTGGAGATAATTCCAATAAACCCCTATAAAATCTGCTGTTTCTTTTGTAATAATCTTTTAGATTTCTTGGCTGTTCTGAATCAACTATATTATTATCTGCTGCTGCTGCGTGAAATCCCATCTTTTTTGCTATCAGAACAAAAGCATAATCTTCAAGAAGATAATTTTGAAATTTTACTTTTTTCCAGACTTCTTTTTTAAAAGCCATATTTGCACCATCTGCCCAGCATGCAATACCTAATTTTAAAAGTCCTGAGAATACTGACTGGATTAAAAAGATAAGAATATCTTGTCCGGGTATTTTTTTTTCTTTATCTCCCTGCAAGCCGATTGAAATGTGAATATTCTTTTTAAATAAAGGATTTATTATTTTTTTTAACCAGTCTGTTTTTGCAAAAGAATCTGCATCTATAATTGCTATATAATCATATTTTGATTTTTCAAGGGCTTTGTTTAGACAGTAATATTTTCCTTTTGAATTCTTTTCTTCAATAAATTTTATTTTTTTATTTTTTGACAGTTTTTTGCAGATTTCTGCTGTTTTATCTTCTCCCCCGCCGATAATGATTATTTCATAATCATTTTTATAATTCTGATTCTTTACTCTTTCTACAACACTTTCTATTGTTTTTTCTTCATTCCAGGCGGAGATTATTACTGAAACTTTTGGGTAGAATTCATAAATTTTACTTTTTTTATAGTAAATAAATAATAAATAGGTAATTATGAAATTTAAAAAAAGTGAAAGCGCTAATGCGAGCATAAACTAATAATAAAAAAATTCATTTTAAAATTGTTTTTATTTATTTTGAGGTTTTATATATATAGGATACCAAAGCATTATGCCGTCTTCAAATGTATGTTTTCTTACACTCATCTTAAGTTCATCACCAGGTTTTGGATTTCCTTGGATTTGAACCAACTTATAATTTGCCATTGTAAGCCCGGGGTTTAATGGTATTGGATTATCATTGCTTACAAAAATTGCTTGTTCTGGGAAAAAAACTGATGAAACTTCAGGTATGTTGCTTTCTGAATCTTTTTTATGTTCTCTTGGACAGTACCTTAATTCTTTTGTTTTTGGAAGAGCCATTCCGCACTGAGTGCATAGATAAAGTTCAAGTCCGGTGTTCTCAGAACCTTCTTTTGGTTTAATTGCTCCCCAGTGAATTTCATTTGAAAATGGATTAGTCCCTCTTCTAAGTTCTTCGTACTGGGAAACAGTTATTTCTCTTTTTTCGGTAATATTTTCTGAGATAGAGGGAGATATTTTATTTAGAGAGTTCATTGATTCATTTAATTTTAAAGCAAGTCCAATACAATTTGCACCTGAGCCGTATGAACCTACATATACTAAATCATTTGGTTTTGCTGCTGTTTCTAACGTATAACAGAACTCTGCCCAGACAGATGCAGAATACATATTGCCAAACATTCTTGGAATAGTGAGTCCTGATTTTATTTTTTTATCAACTCTTATTTTCATTGCTGAGTTTATGTGATGAATATCCTCATCCGAGAAACCTTTATCTTGAAGCAGGGAAATTATATTTGAATGAAGATAACTCCAGCCCTTGATAATATGTTCTGTTGGTATTGCTGTATCAATCGGCGTTTGCAGAAAATCCTCTAATCTTTCTCCATTATCTGGATGTATCCAATGACATATGTGAATGTCTGCAAAAGCTTTAATAGGAAGTTTTGAAAATGGGGCATGCCTTGCTTCCAAGTCAAAGGAATTGAATGGTATTTCTAAAAGTTTGCATAATCTATTAAACACAACCTTTTGGGCGCGGAGATAACATTCTTCTGAATAATCTCCAAAAACTGTTGCTGTTTCTTTTCCATTTAGACGCAGAAAATCGTGTGTATTTTCTGCAAATTTAGCTGATGCTAATCTTCCATTTTTTGAGACAAATCTTGCAATTCTTGGATTTTCTTTGATAAAAACCCCTATTGCTCCTGCTCCTTGGGTCGGCTCTCCTGGACTCCATAAATCATACTTAGCTATATCACTTCCTATTACAAGAGCGTTATTTATCATACCTAAATTTATCATTCCAAGTGCTGAGAGTACTCCTTCTGTCATTGCTGAACAGGCGGAGTCTATATCAAAAATATGACAGTTTGAATTTATACCAAGAGCACCTAAAACTGCTGATGCATCAGGCTTTACTGCATATGCTTTTGTTTCTGTTCCAACAATTACGCAGTCTACATCATTTGGAGTTATGTTTCCTCTTCTTAGTGTATTATATCCTGCTTCTATACTCATGCTTGTTGAATCCTGATTAAAATCTGGGACAGCCATTTCTTTAAGTCCAAGTCCTACTAAGTATTTGTCTTTTTTTTGTCCTCTTGCAATTGCAAGCTGGGATAAAGAGAGTCTGTTTGTAGGAACACAAAAACCATAAGAATCAATTCCTAAATTCAAGGTTTCAAGTTCATTTTTTTTTGTAAACATCTTAGTGCAGGAAATAAAAGAAGTTTTTAAGGGTTTCGCTAATTTATGTAAGAATATTAGACAATTATCTAAATTTTGCTAATTTATTTTGAATTTCAAAAGAATCTTTTGCTTTTGCTGTGCAGAGAATTATATTTTCCTGCTTTGCAATATTTACTGCAACATCATCGGGTTTATTATTGGTATGGAATACGACTAAAGCAGGTTTAAAAATTGCACCAAGTCCTTGTGCTGTTTTTAGAGCTATCATTGCTGAGCGCCCGCTTCGGACATTTGTAAAAATTAAACATCTTTCTGCTGTCTGCCCGAAGAGTTTTATTAATTGGTCTGAAGATAAATCTGTTATTGCATTTATGCTGTCAATTATTGTGTAGCCATAGATGTTTTTATTTACTAAATCTTCTCCTGAATAAATTTTTGCTTTTAATTCATCACATAATCTTGAAATGCTTATTGATTCCTCAAATTCTCTCATATCTAGAACGGCACCTGGCGCCATATTTTTTTCTGATATTCTTTCTAAAGAGTATATTTTATTTGTACCTGTTTTTTTATCTATTTCAATTAAAGCAGAAATAACTCTTTTGATAAATTCTATTCCTGGGGATTTTCTTCTTCCTTTTTCATAATCGCAGATTACTGATGAAAAGATGTTCATTTGTTTTGCAAGTTCTGTCTGGGAAATGCCGAAAAATTCCCTCCATTTTTTTAATGTCTTATAAGATTCTCCTGACATTACTATTTCTCCAGCTATTATCTGCGATAATTTTTCTATTCTGGTTTCCATTTCAAAGAGAATGTAATTGCATATTTTTAAAAAGATTACTAAATGAGAAAAAAGTCAAAGCTTTTATATTCTGCTTATTATGTGGAGTAGAGATGGAAAATATATGTTCTAGATGTGCAAAAAAAGGTTCTTGCTGTTGTGATTCAGGATGGACTACAATATTTATTACTCTTGAAGATGCAATGAGAATTGCAAAGTATACTAGAGAGAATGTTGATGATATTGCAATATTTAGAAAAATTCCAAAGAACCATAGAGAATATTCTCCTGATGATGTTTATACTAAAGGAATTAAATATGAACATTTGATGATTAGAAACAGAGGAAAATGCAGGTATCTTGGAGAGAAAGGATGCAAAATATTTCCTGTTCGTCCTATTCTCTGCAGATTATTTCCTTTTTGGTTTGAAGTAAAGAAAGGAAAGATTTCAATTTATCAGTGTATTGCTGATAAAGCAGAAGATGAGGACTGCTTGATTTTGAAAGAAAATTTCGGAAAAAGCGATGATGAAATTCTAAAATTCATGGGTGAGGACAAAAAAGAACTTGTTGAACTTACAAAGAAATATGTTGAAGAGATTGAAAGACACAAGAAATATGCACATTATCTAAAAGAAGGAAAGAAACTTTCTTGGGTTATTGAGAAATTTGGGATAAAGATTTAGATACAATAAAATTTATAAATTAGTATAATTTCTATTATACTAATTGAAATTATACTGAGGTAACTATGGAGTTTAAAGATAGAACAAGTGAAATAAAAAGTATAAAAAAACTGCTAAACAGCAATAAGTTTGAATTTTTAATTTTATACGGCAGAAGAAGAATAGGTAAAACTGAATTAATTCTCAAAACCACTCAAAATAGAAAAAGATTATATTATTTTGCAGTTGAACAAGGAAATCTTGAAAGATTTTATAATGCCTGTCTTGAGTATGACAGCAAAATATCAAATTTAAAAAAAGATTTTGGAGTTCTTTTTGAATATTTAAAGGATAAAGCAGAGGTTGTAATAATCGATGAATTTCAAAATATGATAAAAGAAGATAAAAATATTCTAAATTTATTCCAGGAAATAATTGATATTAGATTAAAAGGGTCCAAATTAAAATTAATAATTTTAGGTTCATCTGTTTCAATGATAAATTCAAGAATTCTTGATTACAAAAGCCCTTTATATGGAAGAAGAACAGGAACAATGAAATTAAACACCGTACCTTTTTTTGAACTTAAAAAGTTTTTTCCTAAAATGAATATAAACGAATTAATTGAGGCATATAGTTTTGCAGACGGAATACCCTATTATTTAATAAAAATAGAAGATAATTTTTTTGACTGGTTTTCAAAAGAAATAAAAAATAAAACAAGTTTTCTTCTGGATGAAATTGATTTTTTAATGAAATATGAATTTGAAGATTCTGGAACATCTAAATTAATATTAGAAGCATTATCTTTTGGTAAAACAAAGATAAAT
>CAZVOT010000006.1:18416-25375 GCA_964628775.1 Candidatus Woesearchaeota archaeon | reverse complement strand
CGTTTATTTAGTCCTAGAATTTTATTTTTAATATCTTGGATATCAGAATTCATTTGAAAATTAATCTAATTTATATTTAACTATTTTTTTAATATTCTAATTCATTAGAATTCTGAGTTTTTTTTAAATATCTTCTTAATTCATTTTCAAGAAAAACATCAAATCCACATAAATCCTTTGGATTATACAAAATTTTATTCAAAATTAATGAATATAATACATTTTTAATTTCTAACTCTTCTTCAAGCAAATTTCTTTCTTTTATGTTTTCAAAAAATAAAATTTTTGTATTTTCTATATTATCTGATTCAAATATATTATCTAATTGGACTCCCACTTTACTTAATCTTTTTAACATTTTATCCTCAAGATTTAGGATGATTTCTATTTCCTGTATACTCCCCAAAAAATTCATAATTTCCATCAATTCCTCTGATTTTTGGTCTTCTCTTTCTTTCCAGTCAAGAATGGATTTTCCAATTTTTTCAATGAAATTCATTAATTTTTATGTTTTTACCAATGTTTTAAAATTTATCTGAAGTAATAAGAATAATGTCAAAAAAAGCTTTTTTTATCGCTCCTTTGTTTTTTATTGCTTTTTTTATAATTGCCTACTCTTTTTCACAAGGAATCAATACAATAAACGAGAAACAGGCATATTTCCTTCAAAAACAGATGGAAATTGATAAGGGATTTTTTGATTTAAAAAAACTAGAAATCTCCAATAACTCTCTTTTGAAAGTTAAGTTATACAATTGTTCAGAAACAGCCAATAATTTAGAAGAACTTGACATTTGCACTAATTCCAAAATAGAAAATTATAATGGATTTGCTGTAATTGAATCAATAAAAACAAACTATCCTTTTTTTTCTATTATTGATGCAAAGAAAAAATTCAATCCATTTAACTGTGATTTAGATAATCACTTGAAAAAATTATCCATTGAAACAGGATTTATCTGGAATTATCAAAAAGAAATATGTGTTGAAAATAAATGCAAATACAAAATAACAATAAAAGACGAGTCAGAATTAATGGATGAATTTCCGTATTACTTCTTTTTTGAATGCTGAACTTCTTCTTTTTTAAAAATATCATCAACTGAAAAATCAACTTCTTTTCTGCTGAAATTGGATTTTTTAAGTATTGTTTTTATTTTTTCAGAGTCAAGATTTTCTTTTTTTAACAAATAAATCAAAGGCACTAAATGTTCTTTTTCACTTTCTTCAATAATCTCTTTCTGTTCTGGGGTTATTGTATATTTTCCAAATAAACTCACTATACTATAAGAAAAAACAATACCTATAAAACCCAAAGTTAGATGTATTAACAGAATTGACAGGAAGTCATATTTTGAAATATAAATTGAACTTATTAATAAACTGAAAAAAACAGTAAAAATAGATATTTCAAAAACATAGTAATACCATTTTTTCAAGGAACCATATGCTTTTCTTACCAAGAATTCAGCAAAAATAACACCAATTAAAAGAAATGCTGTTGAAGATACTTGAACCCATATATCCATAATTTAAATTATATACTTTCTAATATAAAAAGTTAAATTCTACTATAATTTTAATTATTTAATGAAAAAATTGTTTTTTATTGTAATTGACGGTATGCCTGACTTTGGAAAGGATACACCTCTCTCTCTGGCAAATAAGCCAAATATTGATTTTCTTGCAAAAAATGGAAAATGCGGGCTTCTTGCAAATTTCACTAAAAAAGAATCTGAAAAAGAGCTTGCAATTAACGGCACTAACTGGGGGACAGCTGTTTTACTTGGGCTTCCTTTTGATAAAAATAATTTAAAGAGGGGTTCTGTTGAAGCGTTAGGTGTTGGAAGAGAACTAAAAGAAGATGAGATTGCTATTAGATGCAACTATGCTTATTTAGATAAAAACGGAAAAATAAACAGAAGAGCAGGAAGAAATGAACTTGGGCTTAAAGAATTATCAAAAGAAATAAACAAGAAAATAAAACTTTCTTCTGAGTTTGAATTTATTTACACAACAGGACATAGAATTCTCTTGATTTTAAGGCATAAAAAAATAAATGATAAAATAACAGATACAGACCCTCTTTTTAATGATAAAAAAGCAATAAAATGCAGAGCACTGTTAAGTTCTGCAAAAGTTACTGCTGATTTAGTAAATGAATTTGTTGAAAAATCAAATAAACTGCTTGAAAATCATTCTTTAAATAAAAAGAGAGAGAGAAAGGGGATTCTTCCTGCTAATCTTATTTTAACAAGAGGAGCCGGCAGAAAGATAAAAAAAATCTTTAACTATAACTTAAAATACAAAAGAAAATTTGCTTTTATTGCTCCTATGCCTGCTGAGAGAGGTATTTGTTATATCGCAGGAATGAAAAATTTATGGGAAGAAATGCCTTCTGGAAACCCAAAAAAAGATTCCTTGACTTGCATTAAAATCTTAAAACAAAATATCAATAAATACGACTGCTTTTTTGTTTTTTTAAAAGGGCCAGATCCTTTTGGACATGACGGAGATTTTGAGGGGAAGAGGGAGATTATAGAATGGATTGACAAAAACTTCTTTGAAAAACTTTTAAAAATTACTGATTTAGATAATTCTATATATGCACTGGCTTCAGACCATGCAACTCCATGCAGACTTAAAAGACATTCAAATCATCCAATTCCTTTTTTTATCTTTGGAAAAGGATTAAAATCAAAAAATGCTGTTAAATTCAGCGAAGAGGGCTGTAAGAAAGGATTTTTCGGTTTGATGCCTGGAAAAAAACTATTTAAAAAGATAATGGATTTAGTGTTAAGTGATGCTCGCAATTGAAAAATTGAAACAAGAGACAGATTTGTCCAAAGTACCAAAGCATATAGGAATAATAATGGACGGCAACAGAAGATGGGCTGTTAAAAATGGATTAAAGACATTCTATGGACATAAAAAGGGCTATGAGAGATTAAGAGAACTGGTTGATGTGTGCGAGGAATTCGGCGTTAAATATTTGACTGTTTATGCTTTTTCATCTGAGAATCTTGTAAAAAGAGATGAATTAGAGAAAAAATATCTGTTTGAACTTTTAAAAGAATCAATTAGAGATATAATAAATGATGAAGAATTAATGAAAAAAGAGCCTAAAATAACTTTTCTTGGAAGATGGTATCTTTTATCAGAAGAACTGCAAAAAGAAATAAAATCCTTGATGGAAAGAACCAAGGATAATTCAAAATTTTTCCTGAATGTTTGTTTTGTATATGACGGACAGGAAGAAATTGTTGATGCTGTAAAACAGATTGTAAGTGATGCACTGTCTGGTAAAATAAAATCAGAACAAATTGACAAGGAAGTTATAAAATCAAATCTTTATACCAAGTCATTTCCCGCTTCTGACTTGATAATACGAACTGGAATGGACAGGGAAAAAAGACTTTCTGGATTTCTTCTCTGGGATTCTTCTTATTCTGAGTTTATGTTCAAATCCACTTTATGGCCGGATTATTCAACAGAAAACTTGGCAGAGGACATAAAAGAATTTTCCCAAAGAACAAGAAGATTTGGTAAATGATGTACCTTTAAATTTTAAAATATTTATTAATCTTGGCTAATTCTTGTTTAATATGCAGACAGTAATAATAGGAGGAGGAGCTATTGGCAATTTTCTTGCTCTTAAATTAACTGAGAAAAAGATAAAACCAATTGTAATTGAGGAACATGAAAAAATCGGAGAGCCGATTCACTGCACAGGACTTATTTCCAAGAATATTGACAACTTAATTGATATTCCAAAAAGACTTATAAAAAACAAGATAAGAGGAGCCAGGTTTTTTTCAAAAAATTCCTCTTTTGAATTGGACATAAAGAAAACAACTGCTTATGTTCTTGACAGAAGCGGTTATGATTCTTATCTTTATGAAAGAGCAGTGAAAAAAGGCGCTGAGTTTATTCTTTCAACAAAGTTCTTAGAATTTAAGAGAAATGAAAAAAATCTAGATATATTTACTAATAATGGAAATTTTAAAGCAGATATTTTAGTCAGTGCTGAAGGCCCATTATCAAAAATAGGTTCTTCTATTGGTGTTAAGAATAATTGTATTATTGGCTTTCAGTATGTATGTGAATTAGACGAAGAAAAAGACAAAGATTTTGTTGAACTTTATTTTTCCGAATTTTCTGATAATTTCTTTGCGTGGATAGTTCCTGAAGGAGACGGCATTTATAGAGCCGGGCTTGCTTCTTCAATGCCAGGAAGAGATATGGAAAAATTCAGAAAAAAAATAGGCATAAAAAAAATTTTATCAAAACAAGCCGGGCTTATTCCTATTGGATTTCAGAAAAAAACCAGTGATGATAATATAATCCTTTCAGGCGATTCTGCAAGTCATGTAAAAGCAACAACAGGAGGAGGAGTTGTTTTTGGAAGTTTATGCGCAGAGGTATGTGCTGATGCAATTTCATCAACAGAAACAAAAAATGATTTTTCCAGAGAATTTTTTAAAAAAAATTATGATGAAGTATGGCAGAAAAAATACGGGGCTGAACTTAAAAAACATCTTTTTCTGCGGGAAACCGCAAATATCCTGAAATCAGAAGATTATGATTACTTGTTTGGACTACTAAATGAGAACAAGGACGCTTTCCTTAAATCAGGAGATATGGAATTTGTATCTCCTTTATTTTCAGAACTTATGAAAAATCCAAAATTAATTTCTTTTTTTATAAAAAAATCCCCGAAAATAATTGCAAATCTAAAAAGTTTGATTTAAATATTTTTTAAATCAAGAAAAATAATCTAATTGTCTCAAATCATTCCCTTCAGTAATTTCAATTGAACTTAAAAATTCACGTCTAAGTTCTTTTGCAAGGGTGCTATCTCCTTGGTTAAGCATATCTAAAGTGATATTCTGCAATAAACTGAGTTCATTTTTTAACTCCTGAATTTCTGTTTCTTTAATATCCTCCTCAGTAAATTGCTGAGTTGGAATTTCAGATTGAGTAATTTCTCCATTTTTAACACATTCCCCCAATTCCTTAAATATTTGCAGATATTCTTTTATTTTTGAAATCTTTAAAGAATATTCCTCTTTCTTTTCTAATTTTACATAAGTGGAAATATCGTAATTAAGATTATTATTCATATTTATGATTTAAAAAGAAACCTTTTTAAATATATCCCATATGCACACTTTTAATTTAAACTTCCTTTAATTCAATCAAATCTCTGCATAGATTTCTTACTTTTTCTTTTTCAGAACTTGAGAGGGAAACTATCAAAAGAAAGAAGAAGAAAAATTGCGGGGAGCATATTTTAGAAACCTTTTAATATCTTTGTTTTTACTTGATTTTTATGGAAGAAAAATTTAATAATCCTCTCGAAGCAGTTGATTACTATCTTAAAAAGAGGGATATAATTGATAACTTTCTTAAAATAATTTATACAATAGAACCCATATTTAAAGAAATTAATATGCTATTTGAGTGGAAAGAAAATGAATATAACTTTAAAAAACAAGAGGTAGATAATGAATTATCCTTACTTAATTTTCTTATGAAAGAAGAACTTTTAACCGGTAAAGAAGGGCTTTTTGATATTCTAGGGGATAGTCTTAAAATATAAAATAATTATTAAAAAAATTTTTAAAGATAAGTATGAAAATAAAAAGAGATAAATAGATTTTTAAATATTAATCTACTAATTGTAAATATGACAGAAGAGTTATTTGAAAGGGATGCAAACTCTCTTTTAAACTTAATAACAACAGGATTACAAGCTGTAAATAGAATAAGAGATGAAAAAAGAAGAAATAGTTGTGAAAGAGCATTAAAAAATGCAGAGAAAGGTATAAAAGAGCTTAAAACATCAATTAATAAACTATCAGATAATTTACGAGATGTATTTAGAATTATAAGACAAGGACAGGAGAATCCAAATTTAGCAAACAATTCAGATTTTCAAGAAAAACTTCAAAAAGCTAAACAACAAAAAGAAAAGTTGCTACTTGAAAAAGATAAATTGTATCATGAGTTTAATGAAATCTCAAATTTTGTTTTGAGTACTTACAATGATTTGTTACCTTTATTAATAGTATGATTAGATTAAACTTCCTTTAATTCAATCAAATCTCTGCATAGATTTCTTACTTTTTCTTTTTCAGGACTTGAGAGGGATTTTTTGTCCATAAAAGCAATTTTTGGAATTGGCGATGTTTTTTCTATCATCTGCTTTACCAAATCTTTTGTTAAATTGTTTATATGATACTTTGGACAGATATGTCCGAAATTATACTTCTCTTCTATGCACATTTTTGAGAATAATTTTGGATAGTGCTGTCCTCCAAAACCAATTGCTGATTCGCCTTTATACTCTTTTTTTGAAATAATGAACTTTATTGTATCTGCGATTATTTTACAAGCAGACAAATTCTTCCAATTTTTTGGACTGCTTCCTACTTCAATAAACATTGAAGGAAAATCTGTTGTAGGTCCATGGTGTGTTGCTTCAAATGAAACTTCAAATTCAGGCAAATTATTCAGTTCATTTATTTTTCTAAGAGCAGTACTCATTATGAGAGCATTGCAGAAAGACAGAGTATTCTCTTCTCCGCCGTATAGGTTTTCCTTGAAATTTCCTGTAGTATGCACTGTTAATGTTGGTTTTTTGCTTTCTGATTTGTGTCTTGATGCAAAAATAACAAAATTATCTGATTTAGTATCAGCATAAATTATATCTTCCTCTATTAACTCAAAATTATCAAGAAATTTTGAGATATTCATTCCTGCTATGTCTTTTTTGCTTATGACTACTTTCATACTAAAATAAATTCTGTTCTACTTTAAATTTATATTTTCATTAAACATAAGAAAAAAGTGTTTGGAAAAACTTTAAAATAGTTCCATAAATCTTAATTAATATTCGTATAGGAGAAGTAAATGTTTCGGACTTATTTTCGCAAAAGCCCCATAGTCAATAGCGC
>CAZVOT010000006.1:18022-18316 GCA_964628775.1 Candidatus Woesearchaeota archaeon | reverse complement strand
GGGAGAAAAGGAGAAGTAAATGTTTCGGACTTATTTTCGCAAAAGCCCCATAGTCAATAGCGCAACCCTTTTCTTTAAAAAAGAAAATGGTTGATCCAAAAGAAAAATAAAAAAAATAAAAAAAGAAATGGACTGGAGAGGAAGTAGAACAACCCTCTTTTAAAAAAGAGGCTTGTGGGAGAAAAGGAGAAGTAAATGTTTCGGACTTATTTTCGCAAAAGCCCCATAGTCTAGCGGTCAAGGATAGTTGGCTTTGGACCAATTGGCCCAGGTTCGAATCCTGGTGGGGCTATT
>CAZVOT010000006.1:0-17922 GCA_964628775.1 Candidatus Woesearchaeota archaeon | reverse complement strand
TAGTAAATTATTTTGATAAATGAAAGAAGTTTTTGTAAAAGAAAAATGCAGGAAGATAGGGGTTATTTCTGACACACACCTAAAATACGGAGGAATGATTCCAAAAAAAGTTCTTCAAGTTTTTTCTGGTGTTGATTTGATAATCCATGCAGGAGATTTTACAGATGAGATTATTTTAAAGGAACTTGAAAGGATTGCCCCAGTTATTGCAGTAAACGGCAATTGGGATGATTTGAAACTGCCTGAGGTCTGCATAATTTGTGTTTCAGGTTTTAGAATAGGACTCTGGCATGGTGCTGGAAGTCCTTCTGATATTTTAGAGTATGTAAAGGAACAATTTTATGGTTTAGATGTTGATGCTGTTGTTTTTGGACATTCACATTATCCCCTAAATAAGAAAGAAAATGGAATTTTATATTTTAATCCAGGTTCGCCTACTGACAAATATTTTGCACCTTACAATTCCATTGGAATCTTGGAACTTTCAGATGAGATAAAAGGAAGAATAATAAAAATTTAGACTGCTTCATTGAAAAGAGATGAAACATCATTTATATCTAGATAAATGCATTTTATTTCTTTCATCCTATCAATACACTCTTTTGTGAATCCACTTTTTGAAACTAAAATGAAATGATACTCTCCTTTGAATTCAATTAGTTTTGATTTTTCAATAAGTTCATTAAGTATTTCCAAATTAACAGGTTTGTTTGTCCATTTTATTTCTCCAATAAGTATTCTTTTTTCTTTTTTATTATAAGCAACTAAATCAATTTCACTGCCTCTTTTATCCCACCAACTTCCAATTTCTTCAAAATTAATTTCAAAATTTTTTATTTTTTTGTTTATATATAATGCAACAAGCTCTCTTATAATGTTTTCAAATACTCTTCCGACATAACTGTTATAATTCTCTTTTATTGTTTGAAGAATATATCTATAATTCCCCAAATTAATAGATATCTGATTTGAAAAAATAAATTTATACCAGAATCTAAAGAGATTATCTTTTATAAAATACCTATCTAATTTATCTTTGCCTAAAACAGGTTTTTTCTTTCCAATTATATCCAATAAATTTTCTAATCTATTTAAATAAGCTGGAAGGGTTGTGTTTCTAATTTTTGTAAAATCTTCTATTTCTTTTAATATCTCTTTTCCTGATGCAATTGCATGAAGAATTGAGTTATATCTTGAATGATTCCTTAAATTTTCATATTCCAGCAGATTTTTTGGTTCATCAATTAATTCCCCTCCTTTTTTTATTAAAAGTTCAAAAATAGCTTCTTCAGATGTTTTGAAATTTTTTGCTTTTTCCAGATAAAAAGGAGTTCCACCAAATGAAGCATACATCTCAATTTTTTCAATTTCATTTAAATCTTTAAACATCAGCCTAAAATCGGCATATCTGAATGGAGATATTTTAGTTCTTACCGCCCTTCCATAAAGAGAACCTGCTCCGCTTTCAGTTATTTTTTTAATCATACCTATTGAAGAACCAACAATAATTATCATAATTTTTTTTAATTTTAGTTTGGAATCCCATATATTCTGAAGTTTTGTTATAAACTCCGGAGAAGTTTCCAGAAATCTTTGAAATTCATCTATTACAAGAATAAACTTTCCAGATTCAGTTTTTTTATCAATGTATTCAAAGAAATCATCAAAATCAGCAAATTTAACCGATTCTTTTATCTGCTCAAAAATTGCATTTGAAAATGAATTTAATATATCTTGTTTTTCTGCCAAATCAACATATAAATATAATTTTTTTTCATTTTTTAAACTATCCATAAATTTTTTTATAAGCTCTGTTTTTCCAACTCTTCTTCTTCCATAAACAGCAAGAAATTCTCCATTCTCAATTTTTTCATATTTCTCTTTGAGCAGATTAATTTCTTCTTTTCTATCATAAAAATTTTGAGTCATTATTATCACCTTAATATATTAATATTATCTTATTAATATTTATAAATATTTTTATTTAATAGAATATTAACACATTAATAATTAGATATTATCATGTTGATATATCTAAAATGTTTCAATAATTCTCAAAGGCTGTTTTTTATTGAAAATTGCATTTTATTTAAAACACAAAAATTTTTGATTAAGTCCAAATTTTTAAATTGTGCAATTTTCAATCTTATAAAATCACTGATTTTTAGTTAGAAGTAGTTAAAACTACAAGGTTTAGAAAACCTTGTGTGCAGGAACTTTAGCTTCTTGAACCTCGGCTGTATTAATTTTCTCAATAAGTTTAAATTTCATTTAAACTTTTAAGCCAAGGTTTGGCTCCTTGAAAGTGATTTTATGTTATTCAAGAAATATTTTAGTAAGTGGACTATTCTTGCAGGCAGATGCATTCTATGAATTTCAAAACCAACAACTCTGTTTTTTCTTAAAGAATCAGGAACTCCTTCTAAATTGATTTCATCTACATCTATTATTGTTGATGCAAAAGTTATTTCTCTTGGTTTATGAGCATCAGAACCTGCCAGCCAGAGCCAGTTTTTATTTCTTTTCGCAAGTTCTCAGGCTTCTTCATTGCATATTCTCTCTTTTTTTGTCATTATTTCTGATGCAGGAATTAATACAGGATAGCAGTTTTTCTTTTTTTCATATTTCAAGATTCTCTTGTCAAGTTCAAGGGAATGTATAAACCATGTGTTAATTTAATTGTAAAGTATTAAAAAAGCAAGGTTATACTCTAATTATATGAAAATGCCTATTTTTTTACCTGTGTATCATCCTCTTAAAAAGATTGTTTCTATTGAAGATATAAAAAAATCAGGCGCAGAGGGAATAATTACTAATGCTTATTTTATTTATTCCAATGAAGAATTAAAAAAAAGAGTTCTTGAAAAAGGCATTAAAAAAGCATTTGGTTTTGAAGGTTTTGTTATGACTGATTCTGGAGCTTTTCAGCAGTTGTCTTTAGGACAGAAAGTTACAACAAATGAGGAAATTGTAAAATTCCAGGATAAACTGGGTGCTGATGTTATTACTATTTTTGATGAGATGGTTTTTTCTGATGAATCCGACTCCCAAATATCAAAAAAAATGGATGCAAATATAGAAAGATACAAAGAAGCAGAAAAAATAGCAAGAACAAATACTGCTTTTGTTTTGTCAACAGCTGGAAATGAAAAGATGATGGAAAAATATGCAAAAATCGCCGAAAAATTAAATCCAAAATATCTGGCTTTTGGCAATTTTGTGCCTCCTTTTACTATGAATCATAATATTGCAGGACTTATGAGAATATTAAAAAAAGGAATTGAAATACTAAAACCAGACTATCCTGTACACTTATTCGGCTCAGGACATCCTGATGAGATGGGATTTTTTGTATACATTGGCATAAATGTTTTTGACTCTGCAAACTATGCTATTTATGCAGAAAAAGGAATTATCTTTACTGAAAAAGGAACAAAGAAAATAGACAGGATAAATTTCAATAAGTGCGAATGTGATATATGCAGAAACAATTCCATTAAAAAAATGCAGAAGGATTTTACTTTGACAGCGAAACATAACTTGAATTTCTGCATAAATGAAATAGGAATAATAAGAGAAAAACTAAAAGAGAATTCCTTAAAAGAGTATCTGCTTAAAAAATCCAAGCTGAATGACCATCTAAAAAAAGCATATGATGAATTATGAAAGAAAAAATACTAACTTCACTAATTGAAAAAGTAAAGAAAGAATATCCTGTTTCTGACGAGAATATAAAAGAAGCAATCAAGAAGGAAGTAAAGAAAGAAAAAAATTTTGGAAAAATCTTCGAACTTGATAATCTGCATTTTGAAAAGAATAAGAATTATAAGGAATTGTTAAAGAGAACAAAGAGAGAGATTTACCACAACTTACGCCAGTATGACAGAGCAGATGTTCTAGACAAGGAAAAAATTCTTCTTGAAATTAGAAATGAATACAAGAAAAACTCTTTTTCAGAAAAATGCATTAATCTTCACCTAGAACTTCTAAAAACACATGTTTCAACAGTTGAGAGAACAGAAAACTTTTTGGAGTTTTACTCTGAAATATTTAAAATTACTGGCAAACCCAAAAAAATTCTTGATATAGGTTCAGGTATAAATTCTTTTTCAATACCTTTTATGAAACTTGATAATCCTTTATATGTTGGCATAGAAAAAAAGCCAAAAGATGTTATTCTCACAAAAAAATATTTAGAATTAATAAAAGATAATCTGCAGACTGAAAGCAGAATAATTCAATATGACTTGTTTAAATTAAAAGACAATCTCTTTGAACTTTCAAATTTAGTGTCTGAGCAGTTTGACTGCGCCTTCCTCCTAAAAGTTATTCCAATAGCAGAGAGATTTGAGAGAGGAATTTCAAATTTTGTTCTGAAATGGATAAAGGCAAAATGGATTATCATAAGCTGTTCAAGGGTTTCCATGGTTAAGGGAAAGGATATAGAATTTCGTGAAACTTCACAAATCAAGAGGATAATAAAAGAAAACAACTTAAAAATTGAGAAAACACTTTACTTTAAGAACGAGGTTGTTTTTATAACAGTCAAGAATTAAGCATTTGTTCTAATTTTTCTAAATATTTTTTTGAATCCCTGATCATTGTTTCTCTTTTTTTTGCAGAACCAGTTGAGTCAGATAAATTGATTAAATGAGCTTGAACTAATGAACATGATTGTCCGTTGTCAACTCTCAAAATAAGCCTGTATTTTTTAGTTTCTATTCTTGAAGTTCCAATTGCTTTTTGAGATAATTCAGGCATTTTGTAAGTTACTATTAAGTCCTCTGCACCATCAGGAACCATATCAATATTCTCTCTATTAAATCCTGGAACAGGTATACTTCTGTTTGGAAGCAGACTTAGGATATACTCCTCAAGCTTTTGCTGGGTATCCTGCATTAAGGGTTGTATTGCAGAAAGAGCAGATTCATCTATACTTAAATCATTCTTGTAATATGAACAAATAGAAAGTCCATCTCTATCAGTTAAAATAATGCAATATGAACCAAAATAATCTCCTGCTGATTTTAATTCATTTTCCAATTTTTTTGTTTTAGATTCTTCCATCTAATTATAAATTAAAATGAAAACTTAATAAATTAATAGGTTGGTAATACTATTATTGAGTAAAACAAAACGTTTTTAAATTCTTGTTCAATTCTTGTTTTTTATGCCAGTAATAGGAACAAATTTTACAAAGATATCAATTCAAAAATTTGAAATTGACAATAAAAACAAGAAACTTGTTTTAAATCCTGTTGAGAATAATCTTAATCTTAAAAATGTCAAATGGAAGGAGCTTAACTTAGGAAAACCTACAAAAGTACTTTCTTTTGAGTATGAATTTAAGAGCGAATATCCGTTAAAAGAGCCTTCTGGAAGCAGATTAGCTGAAATTCTCATTTTAGGAGAAGTCCTGTTTGCTGATGAAGAAAAAGAACTTAAAAAAATGATGAAAGACTGGGAAGACAACAAAAAAATGGATATTTCAACAATGGAAACAATACTTGGCGCTGCTTTTGATGTTTCAAAAATAGAAATAATCACTCTTGCTTCAAAATTGATGCTTCCATTACCAATTGAAATGCCAAGACTCAAAAAAAGTGAAGAAAAAAATAAAGAAGAGTAAAAGTATTAATTCTAAAACTTTTTTTATTTATTAATGACTAGCGAACTTAGAAAGGATTATTTTTTAGACAGGTTTGTAATAATTTCAACAGAGAGAGGAAAACGTCCTGATGAGTACCAGACAAAAAGAGTTTCTATAAAAAAACCAAAATTCTGTCCATTCTGCAAAAAAAGAAATATTACAGATGAGGAAGTAGACAGGACGGAATTCAACGGCAAGTGGGTTATCAGGAGTTTAAAGAATATCTACCCAATAACAACCAATAAAAAAGGTGCTCCAAAGAAAAGTTTTTTTTATTCAATGCTAAATACAGGCTGCCACGAAGTTGTAATTGAAACGCCGGAACACAAAAAACAGATGTCTGATTTTTCAATTGGGGAGATGAAGCTGTACTTGGAATTCATTAGAAAAAGAACTGAGAAAATTTTCTTGGAAAAGGATACTGCTTATGTTTATGCTTTTAAAAATTCAGGAGTAAATGCAGGAGCCAGTCTGGACCACAGCCATTCTCAGATTGTTTCAATGAGAATTATTCCTCCTTTAATAAAAACAGAAGTAAAAAAAGCAGAAGATTATCTTAAAGAAAAAGGAAGGTGTCCTTTTTTGGACATAATAAAAAATGAAAAAAAGAAAAAAGAAAGGGAGATTGCTGACTTTAAGACTATTTATGTTTTTTCTCCTTTTGCTTCAAGATATGAATTTGAAGCGCAGATACTTATCAAGAGATGCAGAAGCAGTATACTCAATTTAACTAATGAAGAAATTGATGATTTAGCAAAAGCTTTAGTTTTAGCAACTCGGAAACTTAAAAATTATGATTACAATTTATTTTTCCATCAGTCATTTAATAATGAAAACTATCATTTTCATATTGAAGTATGTCCGAGATTAACTGATGAAGCCGGGATGGAGGAGGGAATTTCTCTTTCTGTTACTGAAATATACCCTGAAGATGCTGCTAAATTTTACAGAAAATAAATTAAACTCTTCTTTTTTAGATGAATTATGTATTTTGAGATAATTGACTCATTGTCTTTAAATAAAAATAATGCAAAGTTACGGGGATACTTAGATAATACAAAACCCAAATATGAAAATATTTTCCTTCCTGTTTCTTCTGTTTCTTCGCTTTTCTGTCCTGCTTACAGAGATATTTATCTTGCATATGTTTTCAAAATAAAACAAAAGAAAAGTTCTCTTATGCTGCAGGGCTCTGCAAAACACAGCATTATCTCAAATGTTTTTAACACTGCGAAAGAATGTTCTGGACTTTCCAAAGAAGAAGCAATTTTAAAATTAAATTCAATTTCAGAGAAAAAAGTTTTAGAGACAGCAAGAAACTTTGAAGTTAAAGATTCAAGTCCTCTTTTTTCTCTTTGGAAAACCCAGACAGAAAAAATTTCAGATTATACAAACAGAGCAGGAGAATTCTATCCTGAAATGAAAATAGACGGCAGAAAAGCAGGACTTTCAAAAAGAATGAAAATTGACTTATTCCACGAGCCGTCCAGAACTATTTTTGAATTTAAAAGCGGAAAAATGAAAGATTATCATATGCTTCAGAGCACTGGTTATGCAATAGCCTTTGAATCAGAAAAAAATCTTCCGGTTGATTATGCTTGTATTTCTTATATATGTGATTTTGGAAATTATTCTGTTTTTAAAAATTACCCGCATTTAATAACTGACACTCTTAGAAAGAAGTTTTTGAATTTGAGAGACAAAAAAGCAGAGATTATTTACAAGGAAAAAGACCCAGGGATATGCAAAGACTGTTCAGTTAAATGCGGGTATTATGAGTTCTGCCATAAAAAAGCAAAGGATTACTTTTTTAATGCATAAACTAAATAAACGCAAAGAGTTTTATTTTTAATATAATGAAAGTTGAAGTTAGATACCATTATTATTCAGGGCAGAGAGTCATAATGTCTGAAAACAGGAATAAACGTCCAAAAGATTATATAAAAGAAAGCACACCTCTTCCCAAAGAAAAATATAATCCAAGCTGTCCTTTCTGCTTTGGAAATGAAAAAATGACTCCAAAAGAAGTTTATTTAGTAGGAGGAAAAAACTGGCAGATTAGGGCTTTTCCCAATAAATTTCCTCTTTTGGATTCTTCCCTAAAATTTTACAGAAAAAAAACAAAGTTGTTTGATAAAAGAAGCGGATACGGCTTTCATGAAGTTCTTGTTGATACACCACTGCATAACGAACAATGGCAGGATTTTTCCAAAAAAAAATTTGAACAAATTTTTTCTGCTTATAAAGAAAGGTATATAGAACTAATAAAAAAACCTGAAATAAAGTATGTTATGCTTTTTCGGAATTATTCTTATCTTGGCGGAGCTTCTTTAGTTCACTCACATTCACAAATTTTGGCAACACCTTTTTTACCTATTAATATTTTAAGAGATATACATACATTAACAGATTATTCAAAGGAATATTATTTCTGCGCTTACTGTGACATTGTTTCAAAAGAGTCATCTTCTTCCAGATTAGTTTATGAAAATAAGGAATTCATAGTTTTATCCCCTTACTGTGCAAGATACCCTTTTGAACTTTGGATAATCTCAAAAAAACATTTATCTGATTTTTCAGATTTGAATATCCCTCATTTTGCTGATGCCATACAAAAATCAATTAAAGGACTTTTTTTAATATTCGGCGACTTGCCTTATAATTTCTTTATACATCATCTGCCAAAAAGTATTGAAGGAGAATTCCACTTCCATGCTGAAATACAGCCAAGATTAAAAACCGAAGCATCTGTTGAATTTGGATACGGCATAAAGGTAAATACTTTCCTTCCTGAGCGGGCTGCAAAAAAATTGAGAGAGGTTATATGAAAGAAGATTATGTTGTTTTTGAAATTTCATCTGAAATTGCAAGAAAAATAGGCGGAATTTATACAGTTATACTTTCTAAAAGCAATGAAATGAATAAAATATTTGGAGAGAATTATATAACAATCGGTTTCTATGATGCTCTTAATATAGCATATGATTTTGTTGAGATGGAAGCTCCAAAATTTATCAAGGACACAGCAGAAAAAATGAAGGAAAAAAAAATAATTGTTCATTACGGCAAATGGACTAATGCAGGAAACTGCTGTTGTTTTTTAATTGATTCTTCTTTCTTTGCAGAAACTGAAAAAACAAATGAAATAAAAAAACTGCTTTGGGAGAAATTCAAAATTGATTCTCTTTTTATGGGCTTTGACTTTAATCAGAATATAATGTGGGCTTGGTGTGTTGGAATATTTATAGAGGAGCTGATAAAAACAGAACCGTTTAAAAATAAAAAAATAATATCCCACTTCCATGAATGGATATCTGGAGCTGGACTTTTGTATCTTAAAATAAACAATGTAAAAACTGCTGTTGTTTATACTACACATGCTACAGTTCTTGGGCGTTCTATAGTTCTCTCCGGAGAGTCAAATTTACAGAATGAAATAGCAGAAGGAATCAAGAAAAATCAAAAAATTGACGACAGCAAGGCATTTGAATTTAAAATAGAAGGAAAGCATCTTCTTGAAAAAGTATGTGCAGAACAGGCAAGTGTTTTTACAACTGTAAGCGAAACAATGGCTGATGAAGTCAAATATATTCTTGGAAAATCACCTAATGTAATAACTCTTAATGCCTTTGATTTTTCAAAATTCTCAAATTACAATGAAATACAAAAATCCAAAGAAAAAAATAAAGATGATATTGATAATCTTCTGCTTTCATTGTTTATGCCTTATTATAAAATAGAACTCAATAATAAGATTTTAATTTACATTTCCGGAAGATATGAAACAAGAAACAAAGGAATTGATATTTACATTAAGGCGCTTTCAAAATTAAATAAAATGCTTGTTTCATCCGGCTCAAAAAAAGAGGTTTATACATTTATTTTTGTTCCAACAAGTGTTATGGGAGCAAAAAAAGTTGTTGTTAATAATCTCCTTCTTGTAGATAAATTAAATGATTATCTGAGAGAAGGAGGAAAAGACAGTAAAGAGATTGATAAAATAACAAAGTCTCTTGATACTTCAAACGGCAAACCGCCTGTTTCTGTTTATGAACTTGGATATCCTAATGATGAGATACTTTCTCTTATTAATTCTTCAGGACTTGACAATGGGGAAGATAAAAAAGTAAAAGTAATATTTTATCCAACATACTTAAAGCCCGGAGACGGTGTTCTCAACATGAGCTACAATGAAGTAATACAGATGTTTGATATTGGTGTTTTTCCTTCAAGATATGAACCTTTTGGATATACTCCTGTTGAAGCAGGAGCAAACTATTCCATTGCTGTTACAACAGATTTATCTGGTTTTGGAAAATTTATTGAAAAAAAATTTGGAGATACTTATCTTAGAGGTATTCATGTTTTGAAAATCCAGAATAAAAGGGATGATGAGTCGGCAAGCGCTCTAGCAGGTTTTTTAATGAGAATATGCGAGAAGAAAAAAGAAGAAATTGAACTGTTAAAAAAAGATGCAAGAGAAATGGTGCTTTCCTGCAATTGGAAGGAACAAATAAAAACTTATCTTGATTCATATAGAATGGCAATAAAGGAGGTTTACGGCGGATGAAGGATTATAAAAGCATTGCAGATAAGATTTTTTTATCTTATGATATCAGGGGTATTTATCCTGAGGTTCTTGATGAAGAAACAGCAGAGAGAATTGGGCTTTCTTTTGGAACAATAATTGGCGCAAATAAAACAGTTTGTATAGGACAGGATGTAAGAAATACATCAGAGAAAATAATTCATTCTTTTATTAATGGAATACTAAAAACAGGATGCAATGTTCTTCAGATAGATATTCTGCCTAATCCTTTTACATATTTTTATACATGGAAAAATAATTTGGATGCGGGATGCTATGTTACTGCAAGCCATAATCCTCCTGAGTACACAGGATTTAAATTTATTAGAAAAACAGGAGTTTCTTTTATTGACGAACTTGATAAACTTAAAAAAATATTTATTGAAGGAAATTTCATAAGCGGGAAAGGAAATTTGGAAAAAAGAAGCGATGCTTACCTTCAATATGTTAATTTTTGGAAAGACAAAATAAAAATTGACAGGAAAATAAAAATTGTGACAGATTCCCTTTATGCTTCTGCCAGCACTGTAATTCCAAAAATATTTGAAGAATTTGGAATTGAATGCACTGCTATTAAAAATGAACCCAAAGGAGACTTAAACGGCGAACGTCCTGAACCTGATACCAGAAATACAGCAGAACTTTCTGAAAGAATAAAAAAAGAAAAGGCAGATTTTGGTGCTGCTTATGACGGCGATGCTGATAGAAGCATGTTTATTGATAATTTAGGAATTGCACACTACGGCGGAGAAATCTTGACTTTATTTGCAAAGGGCTATGCAGGACTTAATGACAAAGTTGTTGTAACAATTGACTGTCCTTCTGAAGTTGCCATTGAAATAAAAAAAACCGGTGCAGAAGTTTTATGGGCAAAAATAGGACATGGTTTTATTGAGGAGGAAGTTTTCCAGAAGAAAGCTGTTTTTGGAGGAGAACAGAGTTCGCACTTTTATCCTGGAAAATTCTATGTTTTTTCTGATGGTATAGCCAATACTCTCCTTTTGGCTGATTTTCTTTCAAAACAGGAGAAAAAAATGTCAGAACTTTTATCTGAACTTAAAATATCTTCGACTGAAAAAATATACATAAGTGCAGGAACACACGAAATAAAAAACAAAGTAATGGAAAAATTAAAGAAAAAACTTTCTCTAAAATACCCAAATAACAATACTATGGACGGCATAAAAATTTATTTAAACGACATTGAATGGGTATTAATTAGAGTGTCTAATAATGCCCCTGAATTAAATCTTTGTATTGAAGGAAAAAACAAAGAAAGAATTTCCGAACTTATGGATAACTTCTCTGCAATAATAAAAGAAGAGGTGCTTAATGAAAAAAACATATCTTCTGTCTAATGGAAGAAATTGGTTTTTTAGATTCTCTGATTCTTCTTTTCAGTCAAAATTTTCTGGACTTAACTCTGCTTCAAAACATTTTATTGATTATTTTGCATTCAGAATAGGAGACAAGTGGCTGGATTTAAATAATCAGAAAAAATTTGATTCTTTAAATTCAAAAGCAGTCCATGAATATTCTCTTGACTCTGCAAAAATCAAAGAAGAAATTTATTTTTCACCGCACTTGTGTGTTGATTTGGATATTGAAGGAAAAGAGGAAATAAAAGAGATTTTTCTTGAAATAGGAGTAAATATAAGAGAATGGAATGAGAATTTTCATTTTAGGGATTACAATGTTTCATTTGATAAAAAAGGAGTTATTATAAAAAATTCAGAGAAAGGAAAAGTATTCCTGAAATGCAATAAGGAAATTTCTGTTGAGAAATATTTTTATAAAAATCATTTTCCAGGAAATTTGACAAGAGCATATAATTTTGATGAACAGGAGCAGAGATGCCTTGTTGTGCTTATTAAAATCCTGATTAATTCAAAAAAAGAGGAGATTCTTTTTGATTTTTCAGATTTGGAGATAAATGAAAGAGAAAATGTTGTAAAACAGGATTTAGTCAGGAAATATTATTTTGATAATCTCGGCTTTACTGCAGGATTTCCTTACTTTGTAAATTTATGGACAAGAGATTTCTGCTTGTGTTCACCTTATTTGATGGAAATGGGTTTTACAAATGAAGTCAGGGAGACATTAGCTATTCTTGCAAAGCACCAGAAAAACGGCAATGTACCTTCTTTTGTTGGAACTGATGTTATTTATGACAGCATTGACTCAAATCCGTATTTTATAATATCTGCCTGTCTTTATTCGCTTAAAACAAATTCAAAAGAATTTTACACTGCAATTGAGAATGCAGTAAAAACATATTCTTCTTCTGATATTTTTGTATGCACTGATGATGTAGAAAAAAAAACCTGGATGGACAGTGTAGACAGAACTGGATGTCCTATTGAAGTTCAAGCACTATGGGCAGAGGCATTTTATCTTTATTCAAAATTATCTTATACTGCATCTTATTTTGAAAAAGGAAAGAAAATAGAAAATGCAATTTTTAAGCAGTTTAAGAACGGCGATTATTATTTAGATACTTTTTCTCCAAACAGAAAAATGAGAACAATAAATCCTTTATTCCTGCCTTTTATTCTTGACATCTCAAAGAAAAAAGCAGTTGAAATAATTGAAAAAATTGAAGAGGAATTCTTGACACCACAGGGCGTTCTCTGTTATTCTCCAAAAAATCCTGACTTTGATGCAAACTCATACCATAAAGGCGCGGTTTGGCTTTTTCTTACAAATATTCTTATCTTGTGCGAACTTAAATACAACAGAAATGCAAAAGCAAGAGAAATTTATGATTTGCAGAAAAAAAATATGTTTTTCAGGTGTATAAATGGTTCTGATGAAATTTATGTAAAATCAGGGTTTGGCGGTTCAATTTCCCAGCTTTGGAGTGATGTTTTATTCCTTTATGCTGAGGCAAAGTTAAAGGAAAAGTATCTTATTGAATAGATTTTTAAGTTTTTCTTTTTAATTTAAAATCATGGCAGATATAGAATTAAAATATACAGAACTTTTTGATTTGGAACAAAGATTAATAGAAGAAAATGCTCCTTATTTTGTAATTGAAAGAGGTACAAATAAAATCCTAGTTAATGATAGAAATTTTATATCTTCTTTTAAAGAAAAAATACACTGTACTAGCTGTATTTCAGGCGTTCCAAGAGATGTAAAGAAAAAGATAAATAATGAATTATCAAAAGTAGATAGATTCTTGAAAAAGGATAATTTTAACTTAGAATAGTTTATTATACAATTTTACCTTTTTGGACTTACTTCAGGCGGGTACTTAAAAAAAGAAAATCCAGAGATAAATCTTTTAAATTGTTATACTAAAATAGAAATACCAGATATTAAAATCGAAGAAAGATATTCTCTGGGCATAAAATTTATTAATTCTTCGAATATACCTTCTTATTCAATTTTACTTTCTCCAACAAGCAGACAAGGAGTATATTATTTTGAAGAAAAACCGCAGCAGAAATTAAGAATCTGCGAATATAATAAAGACATTAATTCCTCGGTATTCTTTGATAACCTTGAACTTATAGAAAAGGAGAATATAAATTTGTGTAATAATCTTGAAAACAAGATTAGAGAAGGAAAGATAGAAATAAATTGTTGATTCAGCCAAAAGAGGTTTTATACCTTTTGTAAAAATTAATAAAACCAGAATTCTTATTTTTTAGTATGACTATGAAATTTCCATGCATTATTATTAATATGAAAACTTATTCTGAATCTCTTGGAACAAAAGGGATTGTTCTTGCAAGAAAACTTGAAAAAACAGTTCTTGAACTTGACGGGAATGTTTACTTATGTCCGCAATACACAGATCTACGCAATTTTTCAAATATTTCAAATCTTCCTACTTTATCTCAGGGAATAAACTCCTATCCTCCTGGAGCTTATACTGGACATGTAACTGCTGAGTCAATAAAAGATGCAGGCTGCAGTGGAACATTACTAAACCATTCTGAAAATCCAATTTCAAATGAAGAAATAAAAAAATGTATTGAAATTTTAAGAAAAGCAGGGCTTTTTTCTGTTGTATGTGTTCCAGATACCAGTAAAATAAGTGAAATTGCACTTATGGAACCTGATGCAATTGCAATTGAACCTCCTGAACTTATAGGCGGGAATATTTCTGTTTCAAATGCGCGTCCGGAATTGATAAAAGAAGCTGTAATAGAAGCAGGAAGTATTCCAATACTTTGCGGAGCAGGAGTAAAAACAGGAATTGATGTAAAAAAAGCAATTGAACTTGGTGCAAAAGGAATACTGGTTGCAAGCGGAATTGTAAAAGCAGAGAAACCAGAATCAGTACTGCAAGAATTCATTGTGAATTTAAAATGAATATAGAAAAGTATTCAAGACAAATTTTGTCAAAAAAAATAGAGAAGTTTGGGCAGAAAAAACTTCTTGACAGCACTGTTGTTATAGTTGGAATGGGCGGACTTGGAACAAATATTTCTTCTTCTCTTGTCAGGGCTGGAATTGGAAAATTAATAATATTTGATTCTGATAGAATTGAGGAGAGTAATTTACAACGGCAGTCCTTGTTTGATAAATTTGATATAGGAAGAAAAAAAGCAGAAACAGCAGGAGAAAAACTTTCTGCAATAAATTCTGATACTGAAATTATAACATTCTCTGAAAATTTGTCTTATGAAAATTACAAGAAAATAAAAAAAGCAGACATAATAATAGATGCTGTTGATAATCTGGAGTCAAGATTTTTGATAAATAATATTGCTGTAAAATTAAAAATTCCTTTTCTATACTGTTCTGTTGAAGATGAGGAAGGAATGGTAGGATTTTTCCAAAAAAAACCCTGTTTTATGTGTATATTCCAAAAAATAGAAGAAAAGAAAGAAATAAAACCCATATTAAATCAGACAGTAATGACTGCTTCTGCTATTGCCAGCAATGAAGCAATGAATTACCTTATTTCTGGAAAAAGCACTTTGAAATCAAAAATTCTTTACTTTTCACTTAAATCTTACAGGTTTGAAGCAATTCCTGTAAAACCAAATAAAAACTGCGATGTATGCTCAAAATGAAGGTAAGATATTTCTCAAAAATGCAGGAAAGTACAGGAAAAGAAGAGGAGATTATAGAAAAAGAACTTTCTTTGGATGAACTTATAAAGTTAATTGAAAAAAAATACAAAATAAAATTTGAAAAAGATAATTTTTCAGTTCTTATTGACGGGAGAAGAGAGGATACTTTTCAAAAGATTAATAAAAATTCTGTTGTTTCTTTTATACCTATAATAGAAGGAGGATAAAATGATTTTTCTTGAAATGCTGACAGATGGATTTTCTTCAAATGCAAAAATAATTTCAATTGCCATCAAGTATGATAATGAGAATTTCAAAATAAGAAATGTATGGGATTTTAAAAATGAAGATGATATGGTTTTAGATTTTATTTCCTGGTTTACAGCCCAGGAAGACAAAATAATTGCAGGATATAATATCCTTAAATTTCATATACCTCTTCTTCTTTTGAGAGCAAAGAAATTCAAGAATTTTGAAGATTTCTTTGTTAAAATAAACAAAGCTAATATTATTGACATTTTTGTTTATCTGACTTTTATAAATTCCGGCAAAATAAACTCACTTGATTTTTACTGCCAGAATTATAATATAGGGAATTTTGTAAGCCAGCAGAAGATGGATTTACTTATCAAGAACTCCAAAAAAGAAGAAATAACAAAATGTCTTATCAGGAATTTGTCCTGCATAAATGACTTGTTTTCTAGGTTGTGGGGGCAATGAGTTTTTTTTACCTTGACACTGAAATTGCTTTTACAAAAAAAGAAACAGTTCTTAAACTGGAAAAGGGAGAGTACGCTCCTTTTGATTTGCATAACTTCAAGATAATTACAATACAATACCAAGAACTGGAAAAAGGCGGAAAACTGCATATTCTCAAGGAATGGGAGTCAAGTGAAGAGGAAATAATAAAAAGATTCGCCAAGATATTCAATCCTGATACTGCATGGCAGTTTGCTCCTGTTGGATATAATGTTTATTTTGATATAGGTGTTTTTCTCCACAGGGCAGAACATTTTGGTATAAAATTTGACAGATGGAAGATGTACCATGATTTTCCTGCTGTAGATATACGTCCAATATGCATCTGCATGAACGGCATGAATTTCAAGAATTCTGGACTTGACAAATTTACTGGAAAAGGAATGAATGGAAGCCAGGTTCCTGTATGGTATGAGAAAAAAGAATACAGCAAAATAATAGATTATGTTGAAAAAGAGACAAAGGAATTTACAGATTTTTACTATAAACTTAAAGAAAAAATGCCGAAATTCAGGGAAGAACAGGGTTTTTTTGGAAAAGAAAATAATCATCAATAATTATTTAACCAGTTCTTATTTTTGATTAAATATGAGACATTTAGAAATATTTGAAAACAAAACAGATAAGAACCAGCTTAACAAAATTTACAAAATAAAAAATCCATTTAGAACTCTTGCTAATTTTTTCATTGTAAAACTTGCAAATTATATCCCTTTTTATCCCCTTAAAAATTCCTTCTTGAAATTATCCGGCATTAAAATCGGGAAAAATACTGCTATTGCAACAGATGTTTATATAGACCACTTATTCCCTGAACTGATTGAAATTGGAAATAACTGTATAATCGGACACCACTGTGTAATTCTTGCACATGAAACAACAGTCAGTTCATTCAGGAAGGGAAAGGTAAAAATAAAAGATAATGTAATGATTGGCACAAACTGTACAGTTCTAGCTGGTGTTGAGATTGGAGAAGGAGCAGTTGTTTCTGCTTGTTCTCTTGTAAACAAGGACTTGGAGGGCGGTAAATTATATGGCGGGGTTCCTGCAAAACAAATTCAGAAGAAATAAAATACTTGACACAATAATTAAAAATAATTTTGTTTTTGCAGTTATTTTACTTTTGAATTTCTCTGCTGTTTTTTACGGTTTGTATTCATATTCAGAACAGATACTTGGAAATAAATGGTATTCCTGGATTTTTATCCCTGACTGTCCGTTATATATCCTTTTTTTTATATTTACTTTGTTCTGCTTAAAATATGGGGTTAAAAATGAGTTCTTGGTTAATCTTTCTTTTTTCGGGTTGGTAAAATATTCTCTTTGGACTATTTTTGTTATTTTGATATCAATATCATATATAATAGAAAATTTTTATATTGAGTATTATCTGATAAATATAATTCTTCATTTGGGAATGTTGTTAGAGGGAATTATCCTTATACATAAATTACAAAAAGAAATTAAGATTAACCTCCTCATATTTGTTTGGTTTTTGATTAATGATACTGCGGATTATTTTTTCAAACTTCATCCTTATATATTTCAGATAAGCAATTTTAATGCTGTTAGAATATTCAGCTTTACATCTACTTTTTTTATTTTCTTTTTTTTAGTATTTTACGAGAAAAAGACAGCAGGATAATACCTATTGAACTTAGAACTTATCTTAAAAAAGATTCAAAAGGCAAACCCCTTGGAATGTGGGCATTCATCAGGACTTTGAAAAAAGAAGAAGGAAGTATAAAATGATAAGAATAAGAAACCAGCTGTTGATTTTATTTTTACTGACTGCAGTAGTTCCATTATTCCTCTTAGAAACATATTCAAGTTTTGAACATCAAAATCTTTTAAAAAATAATATAGACCAAAGTATAGAAACAATATCCATTTTA